>CANGSD010000257.1 GCA_947455875.1 Comamonadaceae bacterium | reverse complement strand
GAGGGCGATGCGATCTGCCACAACGTGCTGGTGCATCCGCCCAGCGGGCTGGTGGGCGGCGACATCCTGGACATCGATGTGCGTCTGGACGCAGGCGCCCACGGCCTGGTCACCACGCCGGGTGCCACACGCTTTTATCGCTCCGAGGGCGAAGCCGCCATCCAGCGCGCCCGCGTGCGCGTGGCCGATGGCGCGCGCCTGGAATGGCTGCCGATGGAAGCCCTGTGCTACAGCGGTTGCCGCGCCGAGAACCGCCTGACGCTCGCACTCGAACCCGGCGCGCAGGCCATGGGCTGGGACGTCACCGCGCTGGGTCTGCCCGAAGCTGGCTTGCCTTTTGTAGCGGGCAGCCTGCTGCAACACCTGGAACTGGAAGGCGGCTGGCTCGAGCGCGGGCGCATCGACGCCGCCGACGCGCGCCTCATGGACGGCCCGCTGGGCCTGGCGGGTCAGCGTTGCATGGCCACCTTGTTCTTCGCAGCGGGCACGCCGATCGAAGCCGCCAAGCGCGAGCGCGCGCTGGAATGCGCTCGCGAGTTGATCGAAGCGCACCCCCTGGCCGCACAGGCCGGTGCCACCGCGCCCGAAGCCCGCGTGCTGGTCGTGCGGGTGCTCGCGCCGGTGGTCGAGCCCGCGATGCAATTGCTCAAGTCGGTACGACACGCCTGGCGCGCGGTGATGTGGGATCTGGATCCCCACCCGCCCCGCACCTGGGCGCTGTAGCCACACCGGCGCGGCATCGCCCGCGTCCTACCCCGCGCGCAGGCCTTGTCTGCGGGCCACACGCAGTGCGCTCTGGCGAACACGGATCCCACGGGATCGAACAGTATCGTGCATCACTTCATGGATGAAAGACCACGATGCACCGACTCCCTGCTACCCCGGGCCGCGCGCTTCGCGCCCTGCGCCCGCACATGCCCTCTCTGGTCGCCGTCTGCCTGATGACCCTGTCCGGACTGAGCTTCGGCCAGACGCCCAGCGACACCGGTCTGGACGCCTCGGGCGACTACCAGAAAGAAATGCAGGCCTGTCGAGAAGGTCGCACCGGACAGGACCGCGCCACCTGCATGCAAGAGGCGCGCAACGCCCGCCAGGCCAAGCGCCAGGGCGCGCTGCAAACACCCAGCGCCCAATCCATGGGGGCCAACGCCATGGCCCGCTGCGAAGGCATGGCCGAGGCCGACATGGCCGCCTGCCGGGCCCGGATGATGGGATATGGCCAGACCAGTGGCAGCGTCGCCGGCGGCGGCATGATGCGCGAGCTCGAAGTGATCGAGATGGAGCCAGGGCAGGAGTCGGTCAACGTGGCACCCAAAGGCACTGGGCCGGTGCTGGTGGTGCCAGCGCCCAAGCAGCCATGACGTTCGGCTAGATGGCCCCTAGATGGCCACGAGCTGCCGAATCCCCTTGACCTTCATCTGGTTGCCGGGCCCGCGTGCGATCACCTCGCCGCGCTCCATGACCAGGTAGTTGTCGGCCAGTTCTTCGGCGAAGTCGTAGTACTGCTCGACGAGCAGCACCGCGACGCGCTGGCCATTGAGGCCTTCGGTGGCCAGCATGCGGATCACGCGCCCGATGTCCTTGATGATGGACGGCTGGATGCCCTCGGTCGGTTCATCCAGGATGATCAACTGGGGCTGCGCCGCCAGCGCGCGGGCGATCGCCAGCTGCTGCTGCTGCCCGCCCGAGAGATCACCGCCACGTCGGTGAAGCATCTGCTTGAGCACCGGAAAGAGTTCAAACAGCTGCGGCGGAATCGGCGTGGACGCCGGCTTGTAGGCCAGCCCCATGCGCAGGTTGTCTTCCACCGTCAGCCGCGCAAAGATCTCGCGCCCCTGCGGCACGAAGCCGATGCCGGCACGTGCACGCTGATAGGGTGTGGCGCTGGTGATCGCCTGGCTGTTGAATTCGATCGCACCGGACTTGATCGGCACCAGTCCCATCAAGGACTTCAGCAGCGTGGTCTTGCCCACGCCGTTGCGACCCAGAAGCACGGTGACCTCCCCTGGGGGCACCTCCAGGCTCACATCACGCAGGATGTGCGAGCCGCCGTAGTACTGATGGATGTTCTTGACAGAGAGCATGGCGGTCATCGTCCCAGGTACACCTCGATCACGCGCTCGTCGTTTTGCACCTGGTCCAGCGTGCCCTGGGCCAGCACCGCGCCGTCACACAGCACGGTCACGATCTCGGAGATGGTGCGAATAAAGCTCATGTCGTGTTCCACCACCATCAGCGAATGCTTGCCTTTGAGAGACAAGAACAATTGCGCGGTGCGCTCGGTTTCTTCGTCGGTCATGCCCGCCACCGGCTCGTCCAGCAGCAGTAGCTTGGGGTCTTGCATCAGCAGCATGCCGATCTCCAGCCACTGCTTCTGGCCATGACTGAGGTTGCCGGCCAGGCGATGAACGCTGTCGGCCAGATGGATGGTGTCCAGCACCTGGGCCAGGCGATCGGCCTGGGCCGAGTCCAGGCGGAAGAACATCGAGGCCCGCACGCCCTTGTGGGTCTTGAGGGCCAGCTCCAGGTTCTGAAACACCGTGAGCTGCTCGAACACCGTGGGCTTCTGGAATTTGCGGCCGATGCCCATTTGCGCGATCTGGGGCTCGGTGTAGCGAAGCAAGTCGATCGTGCTGCCAAAGAACACGGTGCCCGAGTCGGGCCGGGTCTTGCCAGTGATGATGTCCATCATCGTGGTCTTGCCCGC
The DNA here is from genome assembly GCA_947455875.1 of Comamonadaceae bacterium. The sequence continues at coordinate 666 of CANGSD010000257.1, read as the reverse complement.
GCCGTTGGGCCCGATGATGCAACGCAGCTCGCCAGGCGCGATGTCCAGCGACAGCTGGTTGATCGCCTTGAAGCCGTCAAAGCTCACGCTCACATCTTCCAGGTACAGGATGCGACCGTGTGTTACATCCACCTCGCCCGGCGTGGCCAGGCGCGAGAAGGCCGCCGCACGCCCGCCCGAGCCACCGGCTTGCACGTCTTTTTGCTGGCGCGCCTCAATGCGACGCGCGCCTTGTTCCATCAGATCGGGGGTCATGCCTTGCCTCCGAAACGACCACCCGCCTTGCGCAGCCAGCCCACGATGCCCTGGGGCAGGAACAGCGTGACGGCGATGAACAGCGCACCCAGCACATACAACCAGAATTCGGGGGCCACCACGGTCAGCCAGCTTTTGGCGCCATTGACCAGGAAGGCGCCCACGATAGGGCCGATCAGGCTGGCGCGCCCGCCCACCGCAGCCCAGATCGCGATCTCGATGGAGTTGGCCGGGCTCATCTCGCCCGGGTTGATGATGCCCACCTGGGGCACATACAGGGCGCCGGCCACGCCGCACATCATCGCGGAGATCACCCAGATCGTGAGCTTGTAGCCGATCGGCGAATAGCCCGAGAACATCACGCGCGACTCGGCGTCGCGGATCGCCTGCAGCACCCGACCGAACTTGGCG
>CANGSD010000256.1 GCA_947455875.1 Comamonadaceae bacterium | reverse complement strand
TTGCACAAGGAGGCGATCAGAGCGACTCGATGGGCCACTCTGCGGCGCGAGGAGGCACTTTAGTCATAACCGAAGTGCCCGTGCGAGTCCAACTCGAAGACCAACTTACGCCCGAACGTCGGCGGCATGCTTTAGGACGCCGCCCAGGCTCGAGCGCATTTTGAAAGGGCCACTGCCGTATGAAGATGTCGCATTCCCTCCAAATGACCTGCTATATCAGACCGATGCTCAAGTACAACGTGGCCGGGGCTCGCGGCAGAACTGTTCCGAGGTCCATGTCTCCGGTCTTATGCGCTACGCCTGCTGAGGCCTTGCACCTTCTCCGGCAGCGGGTGCCGGCAGGCATCGCGCTGAAGCGCCTGCCTCAGTACTGCTTGTACGGCAGGTACTTCCCAGACAACACCACATTGACGCGGTCACCCATCGGATCGGGTTGGCGCTGGATGTCCATGCTGAAGTCGATGGCGCTCATGATGCCGTCGCCGAATTCCTCGTGAATCAGCTCCTTGATCGTGGTGCCATAGACGCTGACGATTTCATACCAGCGGTAGATCAGCGGATCGGTGGGCACCGGGGTCGGCAGCGAGCCCTTGTACGGCACGATCTGCAGCCATTTCTGTTCTTCGGCGGTGAGACCAAACAGCTTGCCCACGGCCTTGGCCTGCGCGGGGGTGGCGGTCATCTGGCCCAGGCACAGGGCGGTGGTCCATTCCTTGGACTGGCCCACCTTCTTGGCGATGGCGGCCCAGTTCATGCCCTTGGCAACTTTGGTGCTGATGATTTTTTCGGTGACGGCGAGTCGGTTCATGAAGTCCTCGAGGAGATGATGGAAAAGAAAAGTGGGCGCGTCGTCTGCGGTCTCAGTGAGCCTTGGCCCGCGAGACCAGGAAGTCGACGATGTGGTTGCGAAGGTCGTAGTAGCCGTCCAGGTGGTGCAGTTGGGCCCGCGTGCGGCTGCGCGGCAAGGGGTTGCTCACCGTCTCGGCGATGCCGCCGGGCTTGTACTGGCCGTCCACCTCGGCGCCATTGCTCATAAGCAAGATACGGTCGGCCAGCAAGATGGCCTCGTCCACGTCGTGCGTGATCATGAACACCGTTTGTTGCGTCTGGCCGACGATGCCCATCAGCTCGTCCTGGATGGTGCCGCGGGTGAGTGCGTCCAGCGCGCCGAAGGGCTCGTCGAGCAGCAACATCTTGGGTTGAATGGAGAAGGCGCGGGCAATGCCCACACGCTGCTTCATGCCGCCCGAGAGCTGGCTGGGCTTCTTGTCGATGGCGTGGCTCAGGCCCACCAGCGCGACGAACTTTTCTACATGGGCGTTCAGATCGGCGCGGCGCATGTCGGGCCAGCGCGATTGCACCGCAAACGCGATGTTCTGGCGCACGGTCAGCCACGGCATCAGCGCATGGCCCTGAAACACCACGCCGCGTGACAGGCTGGGGCCGGCAATCTCGCGCCCGTCCATGAAAGCGTGGCCGCTGCTGGCCGTGTCCAGACCCGCGAGCACGTTCAGGATGGTGGTCTTGCCGCAGCCGCTGTGGCCGATGATGCAGACGAACTCGCCCTTGGCGATGTCAAACGACACATCGGCGAACACCGGCTTGTCGGCCTGATAGGCCTTGGCGAGTTTCTCAACCTGCAGGAATCCGGTCATGGGGCGCTCTTTGTTCGAGGTGGGGGCAGGGACCGCAGAAGAGGGCGGCGCATCGACACGCGACTCACTCCACATAGGTCACCGCCTTCTGAGCCTGGGCAAACATCAGGTCCAGCAGCATGCCGACCACGCCGATCACCAGGACCGCAAAAATCACATTGGTCAGCGACAGGTTGTTCCACTCGTTCCAGACGAAGTAGCCCACACCGGTGCCGCCCACCAGCATCTCGGCGGCCACGATCACCAGCCAGGCGATGCCCATGCTGATACGCATGCCGGTCAGGATGGTGGGCGCCGCCGCCGGCAGGATCACCCGCAGCGCCTTGCGCAGCGGCGCCACTTCCAGCGTGCTGGCGACGTTGAGCCAGTCGCGCTTGACCGAGGCCACGCCAAAGGCGGTGTTGATCAACATCGGCCAGACCGAGCAGATGAAGATCACGAAGATGCCGCTGACGCTGCTGTCCTTGAGCGTGTACAGCGCCAGGGGCATCCAGGCCAGTGGGCTGATGGGTTTGAGCACCTGGATGAAAGGGTTGAAGGCCTTTTGCATCAGGGGCGACATGCCAATCAAAAAGCCGAGCGGAATCGCCACCGCCATGGCCAGGAAGAAACCCAGTGCTACACGCGCCAGGGAGTGGGCCAGCTGGATGCCGATGCCCTTGTCATTGGGGCCCTTGTCGTAGAAGGGGTCTGAGAGGTGCTTCCAGCTGGTGCGCGCCACTTCGAGGGGCGGCGGAAAGCCGGTGGCCTTAGTGGCACCGGGGTCCTTGCCCATCATCTTGGCGTACTCGATCTCCTCGGCTGACATCGCGCTTGAGGCGGTGGTACCGGTTGCGGTGTGCGAGGCCAGTTGCCAGGCTCCCAGGAACACGCACAGCAAGAGCAAGGAGACCAGCGCCGCGCGCAGGTTCAACGCAGTGGTTTTCATGGGAATCAGCTCTTACGAATGGCGAAGCTGTCCAGGTATTCCTGCGGCTTGGCCGGGTCGAACACCTTGCCCATGATGGTGTGCCGGGCGTAGCCGGTGCCCGCGGGCAACGGCATGTCCAGGTCCTTCATGTGCTTGCGGGCGTCGGTGAGCAAGAACACCTTCTCGGCGATCTGCTTGTAGTCGACGTTGCCCTTGATGTAGCCCCAGCGCTGCATCTGGGTCAGCATCCACACCGCCATGCTTTGCCACGGCATCGGATCAAAGTCGGCGCGGTCCGGCACGTTCTGGATCTTGCCCAGACCGTCGGCGAACTTGCCGGTCAGGACCTGCGCCAGCACCGTCTCGGGCTGGTTCAGATAGGCCTGGGGCGCGATCACCTTGGCGATCAGCTCGCGGTTCTTGGGCTGACGCGCCATCGCGGCCGCGGTCAGCACCGAGCGGAACAGCGCGGCGAAGGTGTTGGGGTTCTGGCGGATGAACTCGCTGCTGGTGCCGAAGGCGCAGCAAGGGTGGCCGTTCCAGAGGTCTTTGGTCAGCAGGTGGATGAAGCCCACTTCCTCGAACACGGCGCGCTGGTTGAACGGATCGGGGCCGAGGAAGCCGTCGATGTTGCCGGCGCGCAGGTTGGCCACCATCTCGGGCGGCGGCACCACGCGGATCTGGATGTCGGTGTCGGGGTTCAGGCCCGCTTCCGCCACGTAGTAGCGCAGCAGGAAGTTGTGCATGGAGTACTCGAAGGGCACCGCGAACTTGAAGCCCTTCCAGCTCTTGGGATCACGTTTGTCCTTG
>CANGSD010000255.1 GCA_947455875.1 Comamonadaceae bacterium | reverse complement strand
GCCGTCGGGGCCGATCAGGAAGGTGCTGCGCTCGATGCCCTTGACCTTCTTGCCGTACATGATCTTGTTTTTGACCACGCCGAACATGTGGCACATCTTTTCTTCGGTGTCGGCGATCAACTCGAAGGGCAATTCGAGCTTGGACTTGAAATCGTCATGCGATTTCATGTTGTCTCGGGAGACGCCGAACACGGTGGCGCCGGCCTTGACGAAATCCTTGTACTTGTCTCGAAACTGCATGGCCTCGGTGGTGCAGCCCGGGGTGTTGTCCTTGGGGTAGAAGTACAAGACGACCGTCTGGCCCAGGTGCGTGGTGTTGGACACCTTGACGCCGCCCGTGGCATTGGCTTCGAACTCCGGAATGAGTTTATTGACAACGATCGCCATGGGTAAATATCTCGTGTGACAGGGGTTTGTCGTTGTGGGCGGCCGCAGCAGTCCGCGAAGCCTCTGATTTTAACCCAAACGGGGTCCCATCCCGCTTGGGGCGCCGGGGGCGCGAATCAGGCCTGCGGCTCCAGCAGCAGTGCGGCCGCGACACTGCGGCCTTCCTGCGCCAGGATGTTGTAGGTGCGGCAGGCCGCCGCCGTGTCCATGGTCTCCAGGCCCATGCGGCGCGCCACCAGCGGGGCGATCCAGGCCGGACGCGGAAAACGGATGCGTGGACCACTGCCAAACAGCACGACCTCGACGCCCAGCTCGGCGAGCAGGGCGAAGTGGGCGGCATCCAGGGCTTCGTAGGCGCTGACGGGCCAGGCGATGCGCTGGCCGGCCGAGCCGATGATCACGCTGTGGGCGATCCGATCGCCGTTGACCGCCACCCAGCCCGGACCGTGGCTGGTGATCGTGGGGGCAAGGGAGCGGTCTGGCTGCAGCTTCATGGGGCGTTAACTATGGTCAAATTATAGGTTTTCACCTGCGAGAGCGCCTTCGGAGGGCCTTTGAAGACAGTCCAGAAATCGGCCAAGCTGGCCAATGTGCTTTACGACATCCGTGGACCCATCATGGATGCGGCGCGGCGCATGGAGGAAGAGGGCCACAAGATCATCAAGCTCAATATCGGCAACCTTGCCGTGTTCGGTTTCGATGCGCCCGAAGAAATCCAGCAGGACATGATCCGCAACCTGCCCAACTCGGCGGGCTATTCCGACAGCAAGGGCATCTTCGCCGCGCGCAAGGCGGTGATGCACTACACGCAGCAGCAAGGCATCAGCGGCGTCACCCTGGATGACATCTACCTGGGCAACGGCGCCAGCGAGTTGATCGTGACGGCCACCAACGCCTTGCTCAATGACGGCGACGAGTTGCTCCTGCCCGCGCCCGACTACCCGCTGTGGACCGCTGCAGCCACCCTCGCCGGTGGCAAGCCTGTGCACTATCTGTGCGACGAGGCCAACGGCTGGATGCCCGATCTGGCCGACATTCGCCGCAAGATCACGCCGCGCACCAAGGGCATCGTCGTCATCAACCCGAACAACCCCACCGGTGCCCTGTACTCCGACGCCTTGCTGCAGGAGATCGTTGCGATCGCCCGCGAGCATGGCCTGGTGCTCCTGGCCGACGAGGTCTATGACAAGGTGCTCTACGACGGCGTGCAGCACACCGCCATCGGCAGCCTGTCGCAAGACGTGCTCACGCTCACCTTCAACTCGCTGTCCAAGAGCTATCGTTCGTGTGGCTACCGTGCGGGCTGGATGGTGGTCTCGGGTGACAAGAAGGCCGCGGCCGATTACATCGAGGGCCTGAACATGCTCTCGAACATGCGCTTGTGCGCCAACGTGCCGGGTCAGTACGCGATTCAAACCGCGCTGGGCGGCTACCAGAGCATCAATGATCTGGTGGGCGAGGGTGGTCGCCTGCGTCGCCAGCGCGATCTGGCCTACGAGCTGATCACCGCGATTCCTGGCGTCACCTGCGTCAAGCCGCAGGCGGCCTTGTACATGTTCCCGCGCCTGGACCCGAAGGTCTATCCGGTCCAGGACGACCGCCAGTTCTTCCTCGAGCTGCTGCAAGAAACCCGCGTGATGCTGGTGCAGGGCACAGGCTTTAACTGGCACGCGCCAGATCATTTCCGCATCGTGTTCCTGCCCCACGAAGACGATTTGCGCGAGGCCATCGGCCGCATCGCCAAATTTCTCGAAACCTATCGCTTGCGTCACTCCAAATGAAACCCATCCAAGTCGGCCTGCTGGGCATTGGCACCGTCGGCAGCGGCGTCTTTCACGTCCTCTCGCGCAATCAGAACGAAATTCAGCGCCGTGCCGGTCGCGGCATTGCCGTCACCATGGTGGCCGATCTCGACACCGCGCGGGCACAGTCCATCGTCGGTCCGCAGGTGAAGGTGGTCAACGACGCGCGCGCCATCATCGCCAACCCCGAGATCGACATCGTGGTCGAACTCATAGGCGGCTACGGCATTGCGCGCCAGTTGGTGATGGAGGCCATCGAGGCCGGCAAGCATGTGGTCACCGCCAACAAGGCGCTCTTGGCCGTGCACGGCACCGAGATCTTTGCCGCCGCCCATCGCAAGGGCGTGATGGTGGCCTTCGAGGCTGCGGTGGCGGGTGGCATCCCCATCATCAAGTCGCTGCGCGAGGGCCTCACCGCCAACCGCATCGAATGGATCGCCGGCATCATCAACGGCACCACCAACTTCATCCTGTCCGAGATGCGTGACAAGGGGCTGGATTTCGACGTCGTCCTGAAAGAGGCGCAGCGACTGGGCTACGCCGAGGCCGACCCCACCTTCGACATCGAAGGCGTGGACGCCGCGCACAAGGCCACCATCATGTCGGCCATCGCGTTTGGCATCCCGGTGCAGTTCGACAAGGCCTATGTCGAGGGCATCACGAAACTGGGCGCACAAGACATCCGCTACGCCGAGCAACTGGGCTACCGCATCAAGCTTCTGGGCATCACCAAGCGCACGCCCCAGGGCATCGAGCTGCGCGTGCATCCCAGCCTCGTGCCCGCCAAGCGCCTGCTGGCCAATGTCGAAGGCGCGATGAACGCGGTCATGGTGCAAGGCGACGCCGTCGGCACCACCCTGTACTACGGCAAGGGCGCGGGCAGCGAGCCCACCGCCAGCGCGGTGATCGCCGACTTGGTCGACATCACCCGACTGCACACCGCCGATGCCGCCCAGCGCGTGCCGCACCTGGCCTTCCAGCCCGATCAAATGAGCGACCAGCCGGTGCTGCCCATGTCCGAGGTGGTGACCAGCTACTACCTGCGCCTGCGCGTGGCCGATCAGGCCGGTGTTCTGGCTCGCGTCACCGGTTTGTTGGCGGACGCCGGAATTTCCGTGGATGCCATGCTTCAGCGCGAAGCCGGTGAAGGCGAGAAGCAGACCGACCTGATCCTCCTGACGCACGACACCCGCGAG
>CANGSD010000254.1 GCA_947455875.1 Comamonadaceae bacterium | reverse complement strand
GAGCGCCGCGCGCGCTTCATGGCGGTGGCCGAGGAGGTGTCGGCGGCCAAGCTGCAGGCGCGCATCGGCGCGTCCATGCAGGTGCTGGTGGACTCGGCGCCCGCGCTGGGCCGCAAGGGTGGGGTGGGGCGCTCTTATGCGGATGCGCCCGAGATCGATGGCGTGGTGCGCCTGCTACCCCCCGAGAAACTGAGCAAGCAGCTCAAGGTGGGGGAGTTCACGCGCGCGCGCATCGTGGGCACCGAGGGGCACGACCTGGTGGCGGTGCCCGTTTGAGGGGCGTGTTTTATTTGTTCGCCCAAAGAAAAAGCCGGCAATGCCGGCCTTATCATTGGTGCCCAGGAGAGGACTCGAACCTCCACGATGTTACTCGCTAGTACCTGAAACTAGTGCGTCTACCAATTCCGCCACCTGGGCATTTCAGGAAAAACAAGATTGTATAGCAAAACCACAGCCGCCCCGGACAAGGGCCTGCTCGATGAGATCGAGGGCGTCATCCAGGGTCACCGCGACGGTCATGGCTTCGTCGTTCGCGACGACGGCGAAGGCGATATCTACCTGCCACCCAACGAGATGCGCGCGGTCTTGCACAAGGACCGCGTCAAGGCGCGCATCGTGCGCCAGGATCGCCGGGGCCGACCCGAGGGCCGCGTGCTCGAAATCATCGAACGTCCCCCGCAACCCATCATCGGTCGACTGCTGCACGAAAGCGGCGTCTGGCTGGTCGCCCCCGAAGACAAACGCTACGGCCAGGATGTCCTGATCCCCAAGGGCCTGACCGGCACCGCTAAGCCCGGTCAGGTGGTGGTGGTCGAACTGACGGAGCCTCCCAGCCTCTACGGGCAACCCGTGGGGCGCGTCAAAGAGGTGCTGGGCGAGATCGACGACCCCGGCATGGAGATCGAGATCGCGGTGCGCAAGTACGGCGTGCCGCACGAGTTTTCCGACGGCTGTATCGCGCTGGCGCGCACGCTGCCCGATGCCGTGCGCCCGCAAGACAAGCGTCACCGGGTTGACCTCACCGACGTGCCGCTCGTCACTATCGACGGCGAAGATGCACGCGACTTTGACGACGCGGTCTACTGCGAGCCCGCCAAGGTCGGTCGTGGCAAGGGCTGGCGTCTGCTGGTGGCGATTGCCGATGTGAGCCACTATGTGGAGACCGGCAGCGCCATCGACATCGACGCCTACGACCGCGCTACCAGCGTCTACTTCCCGCGCCGCGTCATTCCGATGCTGCCCGAGAAGCTGTCCAACGGCCTGTGCTCGCTCAACCCGCGGGTCGAGCGCCTGTGCATGGTCTGCGACATGCTGATCACGGCCACCGGCGAGATCCAGGCCTATCAGTTTTATCCGGCGGTGATGTGGAGCCATGCGCGCTTCACGTACACCGAGGTGGCGGCCATCTTGGCTAACACCCGCGGCCCCGAGGCCACCCGCCACAAGGACCGCGTCACCGACCTGATGAACCTGCACGATGTGTACCGCGCCTTGCTCAAGGCGCGCAGCGTGCGCGGTGCGGTCGATTTCGAGACCACCGAGACCCAGATCGTCTGCGACGACAACGGCCGCATCGAGAAGATCGTGCCGCGTACCCGCAACGAGGCCCACCGCCTGATCGAGGAAGCCATGCTCGCGGCCAACGTGTGCAGCGCCGACTTCATCCAGGACAGCAAACACGCAGGCCTGTTTCGCGTGCACGAAGGCCCCACGCCCGAGAAGAAAGACATCCTGCGCGGCTACCTCAAGGCCATGGCCGTGGGTCTGACCATCAGCGAAGACCCCTTGCCCGCCGAGTTCCAGCGCATCGCCCAGGCGACGAAGGAGCGGCCCGACGCACAGCAGATTCACACCATGCTGCTGAGGTCCATGCAGCAGGCGATCTACACACCGATCAACAGCGGCCACTTTGGCTTGGCCTACGACGCCTACACCCACTTCACCAGCCCGATCCGCCGCTATCCGGATTTGCTGGTGCACCGGGTCATCAAGGCCATCCTCACGGATCGTCGTTACGAGCTGCCCGCCTTGCCCACACCGGGCGAGGCCCACGAGAAGCTGGCCCGACGTCTGGCCAGCCGCGCGGCTGCGCCCACGAACAAGCCCAAGAAGCCCGCGCCCTCGCGTGAGGTGCAGGCCTGGGAAGCGGCGGGTCTGCATTGCAGTGCCAACGAGCGCCGCGCCGACGAGGCCAGCCGCGACGTCGAGGCCTGGCTCAAATGCAAGTACATGCGCGAGCATCTGGGCGAGGAGTTCGGCGGCGTGGTCACGGCGGCCACCAGCTTTGGCATCTTCGTCACGCTCGACGCCATGTATGTCGAAGGCCTGGTGCACATCACCGAGCTGGGTGGCGAGTACTTCAAGTTCGATGAGGCCCGTCAGGAGCTGCGCGGCGAACGCACCGGCATCCGCTACGCCATCGGCTCGCGGGTGCGGGTACAGGTCAGTCGGGTGGACCTCGATGGCCGCAAGATCGACTTTCGTCTGGTGCGCGAAGGCGAGGCACTGCCTGTGCGCGGCGCCAAGGGCGACAAGGGCGCTGCGCCTGCCGCCAAGGCCTCGGCCAAGCGCGCGGGCCGCAAGCCCGCGACCGAGCCGGGCGAGCGCGAACGCTCGCCGATCCAGGCACTCAAAGCGGCGGTGAAGAAGGCCGCCGTCAAATCCAAGGGCAAGCCCCGCAAGAGTCGGCGCTAGGCGTAGGCGCCCGACGACGCGTCGGTGCGTGCGCGAGCCCGCGCGCTCATTGAGCCTGTGCGCTCAGCGAATTCTTTGAGCGAGTCGCGAGGCCACCAGCGCCTGCTCGTGCGGCCAAGCATCGGCCAGCGCGCCATGGGTATAGACCGCATCGGCTGCCGCATCGATCGCGGACAGGCCATTGGCCAATCGCGCCGCCACCAGTCCTGCCAGCACATCGCCGGTACCCGCCGTGGCCAGACCGGCATGGCCGGTCGGGTTGATCGAGGGCACCCGCCCCGGCGCCGCGATGACCGAGCCAGAGCCCTTGATCACGCTGACGGCGCCGAAACGCTCGACGAGCGCACGCGCCGCGCGCACACGATCGGCCTGAACCTGTTCGGTGGAAGTCCCCAGCAGACGCGCGGCCTCCAGCGGATGCGGGGTCAACACGGTCGTATCGGGCTGGCGCGCGCAGCGGGCTCGCAACAGAGTCTGTAAGCTGGTATCGGTCGCGATGGCGTTGAGCGCGTCGGCGTCAAGTACCAGCGTCCGGGCGCGCGACAAGATCCGGGGCAACTCGGCGCGCACCGCCTCCCCGCCGCCGCAGCCGCAGGCGATGTGCAGCTGGGTGGGGTCCAGCGTGGCGATGGCTCGGAACATCAGCTCGGGCTGCATCGGATCCACGGTCAGCACGTTCGGTGCGTGCGCTGCTTCGGTGG
>CANGSD010000253.1 GCA_947455875.1 Comamonadaceae bacterium | reverse complement strand
TTCGCGCTCGGGCAGTGACCGACGCAGAAAGGCCGACTGCCATTCAGGCGAGCGCACCTGCGCGCGAAAAGCGAGGTAGTCGGTGTCGGACAGGCACAGCGCGTCGCCGTGCGTGAGCAGCCAGCGCTGCGTACCCAGGGTCAGCACGGTGGGATCTGCCATCAGAGCGAAGCCGCAGGTACGCGCCAGCGCGTCGCCGACGAGGAAGTCGCGGTTGCCGTGCAAGAAAAAGAGGGGACGCTGTGCACTCGCTTCGCGCAGCACCTGGGCGCAGTCAGCGGCGAAGCCCGGTGTGTCGATGGCGTCATCCCCGACCCACGCCTCGAACACATCCCCCAGCAGGAAGACCGCATCGGCGGTCGTGGACTGCAGATGTCGGCGCCACACCGCGAAGGTGTCGGGGTCGTGCGGGTGCAGGTGCAGGTCGGACAGCAGGTCCACGCAGCGCCAGTGCGCCCCGGCCTGCAGGACCGGGAAGGCTGTGGGCGCCTGCGTCTGACCCACGCCCGATCAGGCCAGGACGGCCTTCTCGATCACGATGGCCTCTTGAGGGACGTTCTGGTGAAAGCCGCTGCTGCCGGTCTTGACGCCTTCGAGCTGGTCGACGATGTCGGTGCCCGCCACGACTTTGCCGAACACCGCATAGCCCCAGTTGCTGGCGCTGGGCGATTTGAAGTTCAGGAAGTCGTTGTCGGTGACGTTGATGAAGAACTGGGCGGTAGCCGAATGGGGATCGTTGGTGCGCGCCATGGCCACCGTGTACTTGTTGTTCTTCAGACCGTTGTCGGCCTCGTTGGTGATCGGAGCCTCGGTCTTTTTCTGCTGCATGCTGGCGTCGAAACCGCCGCCCTGGATCATGAAGCTGGGGATCACGCGATGAAAGATGGTGCCGTCGTAGTGACCCTTCTTCACATAGGCCAAGAAATTTTCGGTCGACTTGGGAGCCTTGTCGGCGTCGAGTTCGAGGGTGATGACGCCGTGGTTGGCGATGTGTAGTTCGACCTTGGGATGGCTCATAACGGTTCCTGTGAGAGCGGGGTTCAACGGAGGATCGTGGCCGACTCGATGACCACAGGGGTTCGGGGCACGTCGGAGGGGAAAGGGCCAGCCGGCCCGGTGGGAATCGATTTGATGCGGTTGACGACTTCCATGCCACCGACCACGCGGCCAAACACGGTGTAGCCATAACCTTGCATCGTCGGCGCGGTGTGATCCAGAAAGGCGTTGTCTCGCACGTTGATGAAGAACTGCGCGGTCGCGGAATTCGGATCCATGGTGCGAGCCATGGCCAGGGTGCCGGTGGTGTTGCGCAAGCCCTTGGCCTGGGCCTCGCGGCCTTCGTGGGCGATCGGGGCGCGGGTGCGCTTTTGGGCAAAGCGCGTGTCAAAGCCACCGCCCTGGATCATGAAGTTGTCGATCACGCGGTGAAAGATGGTGCCGTCGTAGTGCTTGTCACGCACGTATTGGAGAAAGTTCTCGACCGTCTTGGGCGCGCTGTCGGGATAGACCTCGACGACGAAGTCGCCGGCGGACGTCACGAAGCGCACGCGGGGCGCGTCCTGGGCCGCTGCGGGCAGGGCAAACACCGCGGCTGCGGCCAGGACGATGCCTAGGCGGCAGGCCAGGCGGCGTATCGGTTGCTGCAGACTGGAGAACGTGAGCGACATGAGGTTCCTGAGAAGAGAGGTGACGCGGTGGCGGGGCGTCAGCGCGGCGCGTTGCCCGGTGGGGTGGGGGCGCTGGCGGGGGGTCTGACCGGGCTGACTGCTCGCGCGGGTGGGGTGGCTTCGATCAGGCCGCGCGCTGCTGCCAGCTTGGGCCCCACCGAGGTCAGGGCGGGATCGAGCTGGCGAGCACGACTCCAGGACTGAGCGGCCAGGCGCAAGAGGATGTCACCCAAATTTTCGTGGGCGGTGGCATAGGTCGGGTTGTTGCGGATCGCGGCTTCGAGCGCGGCGCGGGCGGGCTCGAGCTGGTTCTGGCTGGCATGGAGCACCGCGAGGTTGTTATGCGGTTCGGCCAGCTCGGGGTATTCCTGGGTGAGTTGCTGGTAGGCGGCGATGGCGTCGGCCGTGCGGCCGGCGCTGGCCAGGGCCTGGGCGCGCAAGAACTGCATCTGCGGATCGCGCGGGCGGGTGGCTAGGTACTGGTCGGCCCGGGCCAGGGCGTCGGCAGTGCGCCCATTACGCAGCATCTGCAGCACGGGTGCGTACTCGTCGACGGCATGCGCCGGCTGCCAGGGTGCCAACAGGCCCAAGGCCAGTGACAAGGCAAGGGCCTTGAGCGCGTGGCGGGAACGTGCAGCAGCGTGTAGGTGGCGGCCGGTAGGCATCGTGTGTGGGTCTCGGCGCAGGCGCTCGGGCCGCTCTGGCGTGGGCGATATACTGCGGGCGATTGTAGCCGTGGCCCCTGCGAGGAGGCCGCCGCCCGCTCCCAATCGCCCACCGATCCCCATGACATCCCACGCCCGCCCTCTTGCGTGTTGCGCTTTGACGGCCGGGCCGCGTCCATGAGCCTGCGTATCTACAACACGCTCTCGCGTGCCATTGAGCCGTTCGCTCCCCTGGAGTCGGGGCATGTGCGCCTGTACGTATGCGGTATTACCGTCTATGACTTGTGCCATGTGGGCCATGCCCGCGCCAACGTGGCCTTCGATGTGGTGCAGCGATGGCTGAAGGTGTCGGGCCTGCGCGTGACCTTTGTTCGCAACATCACGGACATCGACGACAAGATCATTCGCCGCGCCGTCGAAAACGGCGAGACGGTGCGGGGCCTGACCGATCGCATGATCGGCGAGATGTACCGCGACTTTGACGCGCTGGGCATCGAGCGCCCCACCCATGACCCGCGCGCCACCGACTACGTGCCGCAGATGCTGGACATCGTGCGCACGCTCGAAGGCAAGCAGCTGGCCTATCGCACGTCCTCGGGCGATGTGAACTACGCGGTGCGGCGCTTTCCCGGCTACGGCAAGCTCTCGGGCAAATCGCTGGACGAACTGCATGCGGGCGAGCGTGTCGCGGTGCAAGAGGGCAAGGAAGATCCGCTGGACTTCGTGCTGTGGAAAGCGGCCAAGCCCACCGAGCCCGCCGATGCCCAATGGGACAGCCCCTACGGGCGCGGCCGCCCCGGCTGGCACATCGAGTGCTCGGCGATGTCCTGCGCCTTGCTGGGAGAGACCTTCGACATCCACGGCGGCGGCGCCGACCTGACCTTTCCGCACCACGAAAACGAGATTGCCCAAAGCGAAGGCGCCAGCGGCCAGCCCCTGGCGCGGGTGTGGATGCACAACGGATTCGTCAACATCGATAACGAGAAGATGTCCAAGTCGCTGGGCAACTTCTTCACCATCCGCGAGGTGTTGGAAAAGTTCGACGCCCAGACATTGCGCTTTTTCATTG
>CANGSD010000252.1 GCA_947455875.1 Comamonadaceae bacterium | reverse complement strand
CTTTTGCGCGAAAGCGGCGTCAATGCGGGTGCGTCCGGTGAAAGAGGGGTGGTAGGTGATCAGGGGCTCGGCCGCCAAGTCCTCCAGCGTGAGGCGCTCCTTGGCGGCCAGCGGGTGGCCGGTGGGCATCACCAGCATGTGCTGCCACTCATAACAAGGCAGGGTGACCAGTTCGGGGTAGTCGGCCAGCGACTCGGTCGCAATGCCCACTTCGGCCACTTCATCGAGCACCATGCGCGCCACCTGGTCGGGTGAGCCCTGGTGCAGGCTCACGTTGACCTTGGGGTAGGCCGCGCGCAGCTTGGCGACGGGCGCGGGCAACACGTAGCGCGCCTGGGTGTGCGTGGTGGCGATGGACAGGGTGCCGCTGTCTTGCGCGCTGAACTGCTCGCCGATGCGTTTGAGGTTGCCGACTTCGCGCAGGATCACCTCGATGCTGCGCAGCACGTGCTGGCCGGGTTCGGTGATGCGCTTGAGGCGCTTGCCATGGCGCGCGAAGATCTCGACGCCGAGTTCTTCTTCCAGTTCGATGATGGCCTTGGACACGCCCGGCTGCGAGGTGTGCAGGGCCTTGGCCGCCTCGGTCAGGTTCAGGTTGCGCCGGGCTGCTTCCTGCACGAATCGGAACTGATGTAGGTTCATATCGAATTTCTACTAAAGCAGAAATTCATTATGCAATAAAGCGTCTATCGGGCGTGCGGGCTCTTTTTAAGTGGCCCCCGTGGCCAGGTGGGCCAACATGTCCAGCAGGCGATCATCCTCGCCCACGGGGGGCTGCAGGTCCCACTGCACCTGGGGGTGCTGCAGGCGCAGGTCGGCCACCAGGGCTGGCAGGTCCTCGCGCACATGCCGTCCTGCGCCCAGGAACATGGGCACGATGCGCACGGCCGTCAGGCCCAGGCCGGCCAGTTCGGCCGCCGTGGTCGGCAGATCGGGCTCGGTCAGCTCCAGGTAGGCACAGCGCACCGCCAGCGCCGGCGTGCGCGCGCGTATGCGCTCTGCCACCGCTTCCATAGGCCGACGCCACAAGGGGTCGCGCGAGCCATGGGCAAACAGGATCACACCCTGCGTCATCGTCGAAGCACCAGCCATCCGAAGGCTCCCAGTGAAAGGACCGAGTAGATCAGCCCTGGCGCAGCGGCCGTGAGCCACGGCAGCCAATTGCCCAGGTTGCCGATGTAGCCGAAGACGTTGTTCAAGAGGAAGAAGCTGATTCCGATCAGGACCCCGCCAAACACGAAGGCGGTGATGCCGCCCGAGCGGAAATGCAGGTAGGCGAAGGGCAGGGCCAACACCACCATCACCAAGCAACTGAGGGGGTAGAAGACCTTGCGCCAGAACTCGATCTCGTAGCGCTGCGAGGTTTGGCCGTTGGCCTCCAGGTGGCGGATGTACTGAAACAGGTCGATGGTGCGCATACGCTCGGGCTTGAGCAGAGCCACCGACACCATCTCAGGCGAGATGGCGGTCGGCCAGGTGACGCTCGCCTGCCGCTCACCGGTGGCGACCGCCGTGCCGCCCGCCGTGGCACCAAACTGGATGCGCTCAACGTCCCTGAGGATCCAGGCATCGGGGGCGAAGTCGGCGCGTCGAGCCTGGACCATGGAGACCATGAAGCCGCGCAGGTCGGACTCAAAGATGCGCACGCCTTGCATCTGCCCCTCGGGCGTGAGCGCCGCGACGTTGACGGTGTAGTTGTGCTGCGGCTGGCGCTCCTTGAGCCAGGCCCCGGTCTGGCCGATGGACACCTTGCCCTGCATGCGCGCCTTGAGCACCTGCGCCGCGCGGTCGGCTGCCGGTGCTGCGTAATCGCCGGCGGCAAAGGTCAGCAGGGTGAACACCACGCCCAACCCGAGCAGCGAGCGCAGGGCTCGGCCCGGGCCCAGGCCCGAGGTGCGCAAGATGGTGTACTCCGAGCTCTGGGCCAGACGCGCCATCACGAAGATGGTCCCTATGAGCACCGCGATCGGCAGCAACTCATACAGGTGATTGGGTACCTGCAGCAGCACGAACAGCATGGCATGCGTCAGACGGTAGGCGCCACCGTCTCGGCTGACGCTGGGCAATTCGTCGACGAAGTCGAAGAAGAAAAACAGCGCCAGGAAGCCCAGGGTGACGAAGGCCACCGCAGCAACCACCTCGCGGTAGATCAGGCGTCGGATCGTGATCATGCGGGCCTTGGTGTGCGCCGCCAGCGCGGAATCAGGCGCCAGTTGTGGTGTTGCTTGAGCAGCCAGAGCAGCGCGCAGGCGAACACGCCCCCGTGCAGACCGACCATGAAGCCGGCGAAGCTGGCGCGTCCACTGGCGATCCAGCTTTGGCCGAGATTGAGCAAGTTGTAGTAGATGACGAAGGCGAAGAGCGCGAACAGCAGGTTGCCGGTGCGGCTCACGCGTGGGTTGACGCTCGAGACCGTGACCGCGATCAACACGAAATTCAGTGTGGCCAGTGCCAGGCCCACCCGCCAGGCGAGTTCGCCCTGGTTCACAGGCGTCGGATTGCGCACCAGATTGCGGGTGCTCAGCGTGCGCGCCGGGATGTCCGCGCTGCCAGCCAGCTGGGCCGCGCCCACCTGATTGCCCAGTTCAACAAAATCCGTGACCTTGAGCTCGCCGCCGCTCAGGGACCGCTGCACCCGCTGCCCATTGGACAGCAGCAGAAATTCGTTGCCGCCCTCTGTCACGATGCGCCCGCCCCGGGCCGAGGTGACGATCTCGCGTCCGGTCTCGACCGAGGCAATGAAGACGTTCTTGCCTGACTTGTTGTCCGGCGTGTCCTTGTCCAGGAAAAAGACGCGCGTGCCGCTGGCCGATTCCTGGAACTGTCCGGGCGCCACGCGCTCGAGGTCTCCCCGGTTGCCATACCGGTGCTTGAGCTCGATCGTCTGCCGGTTCGCCCAGGGCCAACCGAACAAGGCCATCAAGGTCACGACCAGCAGGATGGGCCAGGCAAAGGCCAGCAGGGGCTTGAGCAAGGCGGTTAGACCGCGCCCGGCCGTGAACCAGATCACCATTTCGCTGTCGCTGTACAGGCGCGACAGGGTGCTCACGATGGCGATGAAGAGGGACAGGGTCAGCACCGGCGGCAGGTAGCTCATGACGGTGTAGCCCATCACCATCATGACTTCCTGCGGGTTGACGCTGCCGCGGCTGGCCTGGCTCAGGGTGCGGATCAGGGTCATGGTCATGACGATCGTGACCAGCACCACCAGGGTCGCACCGAAGCTGCGGGCTAGCTCTTTGCGGAGGGAGGAATGGAATAACATCAGCGCGCAACGCAACAGCAATGGCTAGGGACCGACGGATTATGGACTTTCAACTCAAGACCCTGGGCCTGGACCGCGCCTGCGCTGAAAAATGCGATGCGCTGGTCGTACTGGTGGGCGAGGACTTCAAGCCGGGCCAGGACCCACTCTCCAAG
>CANGSD010000251.1 GCA_947455875.1 Comamonadaceae bacterium | reverse complement strand
GGTGCTGCCCGGGATCTGGGCGGCTGCGCCCGAAGCCGCGGCCGCAGGCGCTGCGGGCGTGGTGCTGACCGCGCGTTCGAGGACGCTGCCGGTGTCGCTCGGACGGGCCGTGCCCAGGTAGGCCAGCCCCAGGGTGCACAGGAAAAACACGGTGGCCAAAACAGCCGTGGTCCGAGAGAGGAAATTCGAGCTGCCGCTGGCGCCAAACAGGCTGCCCGAGCCGCCGCCGCCGCTGCCGAAGGCCGCCCCCATGTCAGCCCCTTTGCCATGCTGGATCAAGATGAGGACGATCATGCCGAGCGCGGACAAAAGCTGGACGGTCAGGATCAGGTTGAACAGAAAACTCATGGAAATGGACTCCTAAAAGTGAGGCAGCGGCCTAGGCAGCACGGGCCGAAGCAATGATCTGGAGAAAGTCGGCCGCCTTGAGCGACGCGCCGCCGATGAGGCCGCCGTCGATATCGGGCTGGGCCAGCAAACTGGCGGCATTGGCGGCATTCATGCTGCCGCCATAAAGCAAACGAATACGGTCGCTGCGGGCGGTGGCGGCCTGCAGCTGGCTACGCAGCACCGCGTGGACCTGCTGCGCCTGTTCGGGCGTGGCGGTCTTGCCGGTGCCGATGGCCCACACGGGCTCATAGGCCAGCACGATTTCGCTGATGCAGTGGCCGTTGTCGTGGATCACGGCGGCCAGCTGGCGCTTGACCACGGCCTCGGTCTGGCCGGCTTCGCGCTCTGCCAGGGTCTCGCCCACGCAGACGATGGGCGTGATGCCCTGGGCCAGCGCAGCGCGGGCCTTGTGCGAGACGAGCGCATCGGATTCGCCGTGGTATTGGCGACGCTCGGAGTGACCGACGATGGCGTAGCGGGTGCCGAAGTCACGCAGCATGCGGGCCGACACCTCGCCGGTGTAGGCGCCCTGCTCGTGCTCGGAGACATCCTGTGCGCCCCAGGCCAGGGCGCTGCCCTGGCACAGCGCCTGCACCTGCGCCAAGTAAGGCGCGGGCACACACACGGCAGCATCACATGAGGATGCGTGGGCAGACAGCCCCGCCGCGATCGCGCGCACCAAGGCCTCGTTGGCCTCCAGGCCCCCGTTCATCTTCCAGTTGCCGGCGATGAGCTTTTTCTTCATGGCTGCTTGGGCGATGGGATGTGGCGGGTCACCAGGTCAGCACGATCTTGCCGATGTGCTGGTTGGATTCCATCAGCACATGGGCATCCGCCGCGTGGGCGGCTGCAAACGTGGAATGGATCACGGGCTTGATCTTGCCGGCGGCGATCAAGGGCCAGACATGCTGGCGCAGCGATTGCGCGATCGCCGACTTGAAAGCGACCGGGCGCGGACGCAGGGTGGAGCCGGTGATCTGCAGGCGGCGACGCAGCACCAGGCCGGCGTTGAATTCGCTCTGGATCCCGCCTTGCACCGCGATGATCACCAGCCGGCCGTCCTCGGCCAGGCACTCGACCTCACGTGCGACGTAATCGCCGGCGACCATGTCCAGGATCACATTGACGCCGACGCCGCCGGTCAGGCGCTTGGCCTCCTGCGCGAAATCGTGCGTGCGGTAGTTGATGGCGTGGTCGGCGCCCAGCGCCAGGCAGGCCTGGCATTTGTCATCGCTGCCGGCGGTGACCAGCACGGTCGCCCCCATGGCCTTGGCCATCTGAATGGCGGTCACGCCGATGCCGCTGCTACCGCCTTGCACCAGCAAGGTTTCGCCCGCTTGCAGACGGGCGCGGTCAAACGCATTGCTCCAGACGGTAAAGAAGGTCTCGGGCAAGGAGGCCGCCTCCACATCGGACAAGCCGTCCGGCACAGGCAGGCACTGGCCCACCGGCGCGACGCAATACTGGGCATAGCCGCCACCGGCGACCAGCGCGCACACGCGATCACCCACCTTCAAGCCCACGCTGGCCATGGCCGCCGCATCACCGCTCTCGATCACGCCGGCCACTTCGAGGCCGGGGATGTCCGAGGCGCCGGGCGGCACCGGGTAATTGCCGGTGCGTTGGAGCACGTCGGGGCGGTTGACGCCGCTGGCGGACACGCGAATCAGCAGCTCACCCGCCGCCGCGACAGGCACGGGACGTTCGGACGGCTGCAGCACTTGCGGGGCGCCGTATTCGCGGATCTCAACAACTTTCATGTGGGCTTTTCGTCAAAAAGCCCGTGCCGGCAGGCACGGGCCATGGAGGAGGCAGGGAACGGTTTACTCGCCGTGTGCTTCGGGCTGCGGCTCGCGCGCGGGGCGATCGAGCAGCGCCTTCATGGACAACTTGACGCGGCCCTTTTCGTCGGTCTCGAGCACCTTCACGCGCACGACCTGACCTTCGGACAGATAGTCGGTGACCTTCTCGACGCGCTCGTGGGCGATCTGGCTGATATGCAGCAGACCGTCCTTGCCAGGCAGCAGATTGACCAGGGCACCGAAGTCCAGGATCTTGGTGATGGGGCCTTCGTAGACCTTACCGATTTCGACCTCGGCGGTGATCTGCTCGATGCGCTTCTTGGCCTCGTCGGCCTTGGCGGCGTCGGTGGCGGCGATGGTGATGGTGCCGTCTTCCTCGATGTTGATCTGGCAACCGGTTTCTTCGGTCAGCGCGCGAATGACGGCGCCACCCTTGCCGATCACGTCACGGATCTTCTCGGGGTTGATCTTCATGGTGTACAGCTTGGGCGCGAAGTTGCTCACTTCGGCCTTGGCCTCGCCCATGGCGTCTTGCATCTTGCCCAGAATGTGCATGCGCGCCTCCTTGGCCTGGGCCAGAGCGACTTGCATGATTTCCTTGGTGATGCCCTGGATCTTGATGTCCATCTGCAAGGCGGTGATGCCGTGGGTGGTGCCCGCGACCTTGAAGTCCATGTCGCCCAGATGATCTTCATCGCCCAGGATGTCGGTCAGCACCGCAAAGCGGTTGCCTTCCTTGATCAGGCCCATGGCGATGCCGGCCACGTGGGCCTTCATCGGCACGCCCGCGTCCATCATGGCCAGGCAGCCGCCGCAGACAGAGGCCATCGACGAGGAGCCGTTGGACTCGGTGATCTCGGAGACCACGCGGATGGTGTAAGGGAATTCTTCCTTGGTGGGCAGGCAGGCGACGAGCGCGCGCTTGGCCAGGCGACCGTGGCCGACTTCGCGGCGCTTGGTGGAACCCATGCGGCCGACTTCACCGGTGGCGAAGGGGGGCATGTTGTAGTGGAACAGGAAGCGGTCTTCGAACTCGCCGGCCAGGGCGTCGATGCGCTGGGCATCGCGCTCGGTACCCAGGGTGGCGACCACCAGGGCCTGGGTCTCGCCACGCGTAAACAGGGCCGATCCGTGGGTACGGGGCAGCACGCTGTTGCGGATTTCGATGGGGCGTACGGTACGGGTGTCGCGGCCGTCGATGCGCGGCTCGCCACTGAGGATCTGGCTGCGCACGATGT
>CANGSD010000250.1 GCA_947455875.1 Comamonadaceae bacterium | reverse complement strand
TTGCGCGAGTTCGTCGCGCGCAACCCCGAGCGGGTGATTGAGGTGGAGTGGGGACGCCCGAGTTCTGACAGCCAGGCGCTGTATCCGGTGGATGTGGCGGTGCAGGCGTCCGACCGCCAGGGTTTGCTGCGCGATATTTCCGAGGTCTTTGCCAAGGAGAAGATGAACGTGGTGGGCGTGCAGACCCAGTCGGTCAAGGGCGTGGCCTGGATGACGTTCACGGTGGAAATCAGCGACTCGCACCGGCTGAACGCGGTGTTGTCGCAGGTGCGCGAGGTCGCCGGCGTGCGCGCGGCGCGCCGGCGCTGAGGCGGCTACCCGCTGGGGCGACACCTGAACCCTGCTATGATGGCGGGCTTCGAACGAACTCAGGCGCGTAGCTCAGCTGGTTAGAGCACCACCTTGACATGGTGGGGGTCGTTGGTTCGAGTCCAATCGCGCCTACCAAACACAAGCCCCTGCAGGCCCCCGCTTGCGGGGGCTTTTGGTTTTTGGGGTCCAAGCGACAGGCCTGCGCACGGCCCCGGGTAATCCTATGATTTGCGCGCTTCCATACGAAGCGAACTAAGGAACGCGTAGAGCCGCACTCGGACTCTTGGCCGCCTCGCAAGGCGGGTCGCGGCGATGTCTATGATGAGCAATCTGAAGAGCATCTCCGATCGATCACCATGAGCACATGCAGCCGATGCCAGGCATCCATTCCCAGCGGCCGTAACTTCTGCACCGCCCATTACATGGAGGCGCTCGCAGATTACGAGAACGACTTGGCCAACTACCACCACAACATTTCGGTCTGGAATTCCATGTCCAGCGCCGAGCAGGCCGCTGCACACGGCCGCGCCGAGGACTCCTCGGTCGGTGGCTACGCGGGCTTTGTCGGTCTGGTGGTGGGCGGTGTGATCTGGTACGTGCAGGCCCAGCAGCGCGACATCGACGTGCTGTGGGGGATTGGCATCCTGGTGGCGTCTTTTCTGGTCTTCACCGTGATCAAGCCGATTCGCGTCCTGGTGGGCCGGCTCACGCGCTTGTTCGTGCACGCGATCGGTTATTTCATCGGTCTGTGGATCGTGGGCGCGATCATCTCGATTTGGTCACCATTTCTCAAAGAGAACGCCTCGATGCTGACCGTGGGTCTGGCGATCGCGGTGCTGGTGATTTCCGCCATCGCGGAACTGGCCGGTGGGCACCATGCCAGTGGCGCGCCGACCATGCCCTCCAAGCCCAGCCCCTGAACGCGCGTCAATCGTCTTCGCGCGATTCCAGGATGTCCTGGGCGAAGGTGATCGCGTCGTCGACGGTGAACATCCCCGGTCCGCCCACCACGTGCAGCACGCCAAAGTGCATGCGGAGGGAGCCGGCCAGTGATTGCGTGAGCTTCTCGTCAAACCCCATCAGGGCATAGAGCGAATCGCCCGGCTGCAGCGCCGTCGGATCCAGGTGCTTGACGCCCAGCGCCTTGGCCAGTGCCGCAATCAACACCGGCACTTCCTGGGCGGCGTTGTCGTAGGTGATCGGGGCGGGCATGCCCTTGAAGACCGTGCGTGTGCTGCGCGCCTTTTGAATGGGCTCGCCCAGCGCGCTGACACGCAGGCGCTCGAAGCGGGCTGCGGGGCAACCGTCGATCATGATTTCGAGCTCGAAGCCGTCGAGGTCGTAGGGGTTGAAGCCCTCGAACACCATGTCGCTGAGGATGGCGTTGATGCTGTCGACGTTCAGACGTTCGCGCAGCTTGCCTTTCTTCCCCAGCTTCTTGACCTGCGGATCCCAGGACGATTCTTCAAAAAGCGACAGCAGGCTCGCGCGGGCCATGCTGTCCAGGCTGTCGTCGGGCGGGATGGGCAGCACAAAGGCCACCATCACCGTCAGTCGCTCGCCGGCCCAGTGGCCCTCGGTCCACTGCGCGAGTTCCTGACCCTGCGGGTACAGACGCACATCGCAATAGGCCTGGGTGAAGCGCTGGTCGGTGATGCGGCCCACCACGTCTTGGAAGGCGGGTAGTACCGAGGCGTCGAGCGCGCGTTTGAGTTCGCTGGCGGCGGTGGCAAATCCGGGGCCGACCCGTTGGGCGTAGGGCGCGTAGCTCAGGCCCTGGGCTTGAACCTCTTGGAGGAAGCTGCGCTGGCCGGCGGTGGACAGCGTGCCGCGGTCGGCGTCGTACAGGGGGTAGAGGTCATCCAAGGTCATGGGGTCTCCTGCAGGAAGACGCGCCCGCCTTCGACTTTCACGGGCCAGCAGCGTACTGGCTCGGTGGCTGGCTTACAGGTGGCGGCGCCGGTGCGCACATCAAAGCGGCCCTGGTGAAACGGGCACTCCACCTCGTGGCCCTCGACAAAGCCCTCGCACAGGCGGGCGTCGCCGTGCGAACACTGGTTGTCCGTGGCCCAGACCTGGCCGTCGATGCGAAAGAGAGCGATTTCTCGGCCCGCCAGGGGAACGGCGATGCCGCAGTCGTCAAACAGGTCGGCCTCGGCGGCCACGTCGATCCAGGTGTTCATCCTCAAATTATCTCCTGCGGGCCGGGCGCACCCCCGGGTGATCCCGGGGATGGATTGCCTGGACGCCTCCTAGAATTCGCGCTTGAACAGGAGCTGCCGAATTGCCTTCCAAGAAGCCCCAGGCTGCCAAACCCGCGCAGCGCGTGATCAAAAAGTACCCCAATCGGCGGCTTTACGACACCGACACCTCCAGCTACATCACCCTGGTCGAGGTCAAGCAGCTGGTTCTGGACAGCCAGCCCTTTGTGGTGCGTGACGCCAAGACCGGCGAAGACCTCACCCGCAGCATCCTGCTTCAGATCATCCTGGAGGAGGAGGCCGCTGGCGCGCCCATGTTCACCGAGGCGGCGCTGGCCAACATGATTCGCTTTTATGGCAACGCCATGCAGGGCTTCATGGGCAACTACCTCGAGAAGAACGTGCAGGCCTTCACCGACATGCAGGCCAAGCTGGCCGAGCAGTCCCAGGTGCTCACGCCCGAGATGTGGGCCCAGTTCACCAGCGCCCAGAACCCCATGATGCAGGGCGTCATGGGCAACTACCTGGAGCAGTCCAAGACCCTGTTCGAGACCATGCAGGAACAGGTCCAGAAGCAGACCGAGCAGATGTTCGGGGCCTTCGGGGGCAAGCGCCCGGGTTAGCAGGGACAATACGGGGATGAGCGAAACCCCCGTCTCCCCGAATACTGCGCCGGCGCCGCGCGTCGGCTTTGTTAGCCTGGGCTGTCCCAAGGCGCTGACCGATTCCGAATTGATCCTCACCCAGCTCTCGGCCGAGGGCTACCAGACCTCCAAGACCTTTGAGGGCGCTGACCTCGTCATCGTCAACACCTGTGGCTTCATTGACGAAGCCATCCAAGAAAGCCTGGACACCATTGCCGAGGCCTTGAACGAAAACGGCAAAGTGATCGTGACCGGTTGCTTGGGGGCCAAGACAGGCG
>CANGSD010000249.1 GCA_947455875.1 Comamonadaceae bacterium | reverse complement strand
CCCAGCGCAAAGGTGTCGGTGCGGGCAAAGAAGCCCTGGAACTGCGCAGACAGCGGCGCGGTGAAGGTGATGCTGCGGGCCCAGCCAATGCCGGCGCCGAGCGTGTCGCCGTAACTGAAGCCGCCACAGGCCACGAAGCCCTTGAAATCCTCGAGCTTGGCGCGGCCCGATTGCAGGTCGGTCATGTGCACGTCGACCGCGTCAAAGCCCGCCAGGTCAAAGCAATACGCCATCTCGACATGCGAGTTCACGCCCTGCTCGCGCAAGATGGCCACACGCGGGCGGGCCAGGTTCAGATAAGGGGCCGCCACATCCTCGGTGGGATCGAAGCTCGGCGCGAATTGCAGGCCCGGATCGCCCGGCACACCCACAGCCGCATGTTCGGCATCGGCACCTGCGGGGTTGTCACGCTGCTGGCAGATCTTCCAGCTGACGCTGTCCCACACCTGCTGCAGGTCCTGCAGGCTGGCGCTGAAGACGGCCTTGGTATCGCGCCAGACCTGGACCTGCCCCTTGCCCACATCGATATCGCTGTCGGCGGGACGGGTCTTGCCTATGAAGTGGCTGTGACGTGAAAGACCATGGTCACGCAGCACCTGCATCACCTCGTTGCGCACTTCGGTGGGCACCTGCAGCACCACGCCCAGTTCTTCATTGAACAAGGCCTTGAGCGTGAGTTCTTCGCGTCGCGCGCTGACCTGGCCCGCCCAGTTCTTGGCGTCGCCATGGTCGGCGCGGCTGTCCTGGATGCCATCGCCCTCGGTGACCAAGAGGTCGACGTTCAGGCTCACACCCACCTGGCCGGCAAAGGCCATCTCGCACGCGGCTGCCATCAGGCCGCCGTCGCTGCGATCGTGATAGGCCAGCAAACGGCCCTGTGCGCGCAGCGTGTTGACGGCCTGAACCAGGTTCAAGAGGTCTTTCGGATCGTCGAGGTCGGGCACGTCGCCGCCCGCTTGCTCGAGCACCTGCGCCAGGATGCTGCCGCCCATGCGATGACGGCCCTTGCCCAGGTCCACCAGCACCAGCGTGGTGTCACCCTGCGCTTGCAACTGGGGGGTGAGCGTGCCCCGCACATCGGCCAGCGTGGCAAAGGCCGTGATCACCAGGCTCACCGGCGAGACCACTTTCTTGGCCGCGCCGCTGTCCTGCCACTGGGTGCGCATGGACAAGCTGTCCTTGCCCACCGGAATGGAAATGCCCAGCGCCGGGCACAACTCCATGCCAACCGCCTTGACGGTTTCATACAGCGCGGCGTCCTCACCCGGCTCGCCGCAGGCGGCCATCCAGTTGGCGGAGAGCTTCACACGTGACAAGTCGATGGGCGCGGCCAGCAAATTGGTCAGGGCCTCGGCCACCGCCATGCGCCCCGAGGCCGGGGCGTCCAGGGCCGCCAGCGGCGTGCGCTCGCCCATGCTCATGGCCTCACCGGCGAAGCCGCGGTAATCGGCCAAGGTGACGGCGCAGTCGGCCACCGGCACTTGCCAGGGGCCGACCATCTGGTCCCGGTGCGTGAGGCCGCCCACGGTGCGATCGCCAATGGTGATCAGAAAACGCTTGGAGGCGACGGTGGGGTGCGAGAGCACGCGAATGACTGCGTCTTGCAAGGCCACGCCCGTGAGGTTCAGGGGTGGCGACTGGCGCGCGATCGTCTGCACCTGACGGTGCATCTTGGGCGGCTTGCCAAGCAAGACATCCATCGGCATGTCGACCGCCTGGGTGACGGCATCGCCCACCACCAGCTGACGTTCGGCCGTGGCCACACCCACCACCGCAAAGGGGCAGCGTTCGCGTTCGCAAAAGGCCGTGAACTGCGCCAGCGATTCGGGCGCAATCGCCATCACATAGCGCTCCTGGCTCTCGTTGCACCAGATCTCCTTGGGGGCCAGACCGGATTCCTCCAGGGGCACCTGGGACAAATCAAAGCGCGCGCCGCGACCGGCATCGTTCGTGAGCTCGGGGAAGGCATTGGACAGGCCGCCCGCGCCCACGTCGTGAATGGCGAGGATCGGGTTGTCCGCACCGAGCTTCCAGCAATGGTTGATCACCTCTTGGGCGCGACGCTCGATCTCGGGGTTGCCACGCTGCACCGAGTCGAAGTCGAGTTCGGCCGCATTCGCGCCGGTGGCCATGGAGCTGGCCGCGCCGCCGCCCATGCCAATGCGCATGCCGGGGCCGCCCAGTTGCACCAGCAGGGTGCCGGGCGGAAATTCGATCTTGTGGGTCAGGCCGTCCTGGATGTGGCCCAGGCCGCCGGCAATCATGATCGGCTTGTGATAGCCGCGCACCACACCGTCCACGGTCTGCTCGTACTCGCGAAAGTAGCCGGCCAGATTGGGACGACCAAACTCGTTGTTGAACGCGGCGCCGCCCAGCGGCCCCTCGGTCATGATCTGCAAGGGGCTGGCGATGTGGGCCGGGCGTCCGTTGGGGCTGTCCCACAGGCGCGAGACCGAGAAGCCCGTCAGACCGGCCTTGGGTCGCGAGCCGCGGCCGGTGGCGCCCTCGTCGCGGATCTCACCCCCCGCGCCGGTGGACGCGCCCGGGAAGGGCGAGATGGCGGTGGGATGGTTGTGGGTCTCGACCTTCATGAGCACGTGCTGGGTCGAGGGGCGCTTGACGTAGGCACTGGGGCCGGCATCGGCCGGCACGAACAGTTCGACCGGCACGCCCTCCATGACCGCCGCGTTGTCCGAATACGCCACCACCGTGTGCTGCGGATGGAGTTGGTGGGTGTTGCGGATCATCCCGAACAGGCACTTGTCCTGGGGCACGCCGTCGATGGTGAAGATGGCGTTGAAGATCTTGTGGCGGCAATGCTCGCTATTGGCCTGCGCGAACATCATCAGCTCGACGTCGGTGGGGTTGCGCGCCAGGGTCTGGAAAGCGGCGACCAGGTAATCGATCTCGTCGTCCGCCAGGGCCAGGCCAAAGCGGGTGTTGGCCGATTCCAGGGCGGCACGGCCCCCTCCAAGCACATCGACACGCTCCATCGGCATGGGGGCCAGCTCGGTGAACAGGCGATGGGCCTGCGCGCGCTCGGTCACCACGCTTTCGGTCATGCGGTCATGCAGCAAGGCCGCCACCGCCTCGCGCTGGGCTGGCGACAGGCGCGGGCGCCCCGACAACAGGCCGCCCTTGAGCCCGACGCGGTATTCGACGATGCGCTCGACCCGTTTGACGGGCAGGCCGCAGTTGTGGGCGATGTCGCTGGCCTTGGAGGCCCAGGGGGAGACGGTTCCCAGGCGCGGGGTGACGATCACCCCTTCGGCCTCGGCCAGGTCGGCGCCTGGGTGGGCCAGGGGCTCGCCGTAGGTCAGGAGGGCCGCCAGGCGCTGGGCCTGCTCGCCCGAGGGCGCCTGTTCCCAGGCGGCCAGGTGCACGAAACGGGCGTGCAGGGAGGAAATCTTGTCGTGGACAGCCTGCAGTCGCGGGAGCAGTTG
>CANGSD010000248.1 GCA_947455875.1 Comamonadaceae bacterium | reverse complement strand
GAGGGCGAAGACGTCAGGGGAAGAAATCGAAAACCCGACAAGGTGTTGGACCGCGCCGCACCCCCAGGGTTCCCCGATGAAAAAGTCACACGAATCGCCACTCGCTGCGGTTCCCACCTTTCGATACGCGCTGGAGTGACATGCGTCTGTAGGATGACTCCGACACCCTTGTACGACTCATCCCCTTGAAAGCGACGTCATGTCGGACCCGACCCCTCACACCGAAAGCCGCAGCGACGAAGTACCCGCGAAAGGCGGCTGGCTGGCCCTGAAGAAAGCCGTATCCCGCCTGTCGGACTGGTTCGTCGTTCAAGCCACCCCGATCCGCATTCTCGTGATCGCCCTGGCGGTACTGATTCCCGTCTCTGCGGGCTATTCGCTGGTCATGTGGCACAAGCAGGCCCGGCTCGCCCAGGAGGTCAGTCAGATGGCCGGCCAGAGCGGCGCCGACCGCCTGTGGAGCCTCAACGAAAACCTGCCGGTGGTGTTTGGCACCGGCTCCTTGCTCGGGTTTCTCGAGCGGCACCCAGTGGATCGCATCACCGTGATCTACCGGCCGCTGCTGTGGAACGTCTCCGAGCGCTTCGTGCTGGTGGAATCCGAAGGCCGCCAACACGCCTACTACCCCTCAGACCTGGAAACCCAAATCTTCTCCGACCGCGCCGTG
Organism: Comamonadaceae bacterium; assembly: GCA_947455875.1. Next base: position 2,779 of record CANGSD010000248.1, on the reverse strand, counting down.
ACTGCGGCCTGGGCCGGCGCGCTGGTCTTCGTGCCGCGTGAGGAACTGGGTGCCAGCAGCCTGGCCATGATCGAACGACTGGATCAGCGCTTTGCCGGCGCCCGCCCGCACTCCGAGAAAGAAGGCTGGAAAGCTGGCGTGAGCGGCGTGCTCTCGGGCGCGCTGACGCTGGGCCTGCTCGGGTTTCTGTTCTTTCAATTGCGCGGACAACACAAGTCGCTCAAGTTTGTCGAGGCTGCGCAGGTGCAAGGCAGCCTGTCCGACTTGGTGGGCATGGACGACATCAAGTCCGAGGTCGCCCAGATCAAGGACCAGTACCAGCGACGCGCCGAGTACGCCGAGTACGGCATCCACAAGCCCTTTAACGTGATGTTCAGCGGCCCGGCCGGCACCGGCAAGACCAAGCTGGCCAGCTACCTGGCCAAGGAGTTGAACCTGCCGATCCTGTTTCATTCGGCGGTGAACCTGGAGACCGGTTATGTGGGCGGCGGCGCCAACACCCTTTCACGCATCGTCTCCATGGCGCAGCGACGCCGACGGTGCATCGTGTTCCTGGACGAGGCACAAGACCTGTTCATGCAACGCGGGGGTCACCGCAAGTTTGATGACGACACCCAGAACATGCTGCTGGCCGTGCTCGATGGCGTGCGCACCAAGAGCGACGCCGAGATCATCTGGATCGTGGCGAGCAACTTCAACAGCGAGCAGATGCAGATGGACGAGGCCATGCTGCGGCGCTTTCAGATGAAGGTGGACTTTCGCCTACCCAATCTGGAGGAGCGCGGGGCCATCATCGGCCACTACCTCGCGCAGCGCGCCGGCAAGCTGACCGGCGATATCGACTTGCGCCACCTGGCCGAGATCACCGAGGGCCGCAGCCCCGCCGATCTGGAGACCATCGTCAATCAGGCCGGTATCAGCGCGGTGCAGGCCGGTGCCCTGATTGGCACCGACACCCTGATGCAGGCCGCCGAGCGCGTGATGGTGGGCAACGTGAACGCCAGCGCCACCAAGGAGCGAGACCGAGACCGGCGGATCATCGCGGTGCACGAATGGGGTCACTTCCTGGTCGACCTGGAGCACGAGCGCAAACGCTGTGGCGACAACTGGGAGCAGATCCTGGCCGAGATGAAGACGCTGAAGATCTCACTCAAGGCCAGTCCGCGTCATAACGCGCTGGGCTTTGTGTTCCACAAGCAAGGCAGCAACCTGCTCAAGACCAAGGGCGATATCGAACACGATGTCCGCACGCTCCTGGGCGGCATGGCCAATGAGGAATTGTTCTTTGGCGAGGACGGCACCACCAACGGCGCCCACAACGACATCACCCGCGTGACCAAGCTGCTGCACCACGCGGTGGGTGAGATGGGCATGTACCGCAAGACCCGTCTGAACTTCGGCGCGTTGGCTGGCGACGGCGGGCACCGCGCGGTGGACGAGGAAACACGCTCGATCATGGAGGACCAGAGCGAGCGCCTTTACGGCGAGACTAAGACGTTGCTGGCCCGCATGAAGCCACTGACCGAGCACCTGGCCGGCAAGCTGATGGACGCGGGCGACATGAGCCTGAAAGATGCTCTGACCGAGATCCGCCGCTTTGAGGCGGCCTGTCACAGCTTCAACAGCCGGGTGGGACTCGCGCCGGCAGCGTGATCGGGCGAGCCGCCCTCCTTACAAGCGCGCGAGTCGCTCCAGGGCCGTGTGCAGCGTCTCGTCTTTCTTGGCGAAGCAAAAGCGCACCACGCGCTGGTCGAAGCCATCGCCATAGAAGGCCGACAGCGGGATCGCCGCCACGCCCACCTCGCGGGTGAGCCACTGGCAGAACTCGGCCTCGGGCAGGTCGCTCACCTCGGAGATGTCCACGCACTGGAAATAGCTGCCCTCACTGGGCAAGAGCCGCAGGCGGGTGGCGGCCAGCCCCTGGCGGAACAGGTCGCGTTTGCGCTGGTAGAACGCGGGCAGCTCCAGGTAGGGGCGGGCGTCGGCCATGTAGGCGGCTAACCCGTATTGCACCGGGGTGTTCACGGTGAACACATTGAACTGATGCACCTTGCGAAACTCGGCACTGAGCGACGCGGGCGCGGCCACAAAGCCGACCTTCCAGCCGGTCACGTGGTAGGTCTTGCCAAAGCTCGAGACGATGAAGGCGCGCGCTGCCAGGCCCGGGAACAAGGCCGCACTCTGGTGCGGGTGGCCCTCGAAGGCCATGTGCTCATAGACCTCGTCGCTAATGAGAAGCACCTCGGTGGGCGCAAGCAGCTCCTGCAGCTGGAGCATTTCCTGGCGCGTCCAGACCGTGGCACTGGGGTTGTGCGGGCTGTTCACGAGGATGGCGCGGGTGCGCGGTGTCATGGCCGCAGCGATGCGGTCAAAGTCGGGCCGGAAGGTGCCAGGGGTGAGCGGCACGCGCACCACGATGCCGCCCGCCAGTTCGATGTTGGGAACGTAGCTGTCGTAGCAGGGCTCGAGGACGATCACTTCGTCGCCCGGTCGCACCACGGCCAGGATGGCGGTGATGATGGCCTGCGTCGCGCCCGCGGTGACGGTGATCTCGGTGCCGGCGTCGTAGCGGCGGCCGTACAGGGTCTGGAGCTTGGCGCTGATCGCCTCGCGCAGCACCGGGATGCCGGTCATGGGCGGGTACTGGTTGTGGCCTTGCACCATGGCATCGGTCACACCTTGCACCAGCTTGGGGTCGCAGGCGAAATCCGGGAAGCCCTGGCCCAGGTTCACCGCCTTGTATTCGGTGGCCATGGCCGACATCACGGTGAAGATGGTG
>CANGSD010000247.1 GCA_947455875.1 Comamonadaceae bacterium | reverse complement strand
TCCGCATGCCGGGTCGGCCGACGATTTCCCGCAGCAGGTGATCGAGCTGCAAGCCTGGATCCGTGGCGAGCCCATGCCCCCGGGCCATCCAGGCCATGGCGTGCAGGCTTTTCCTACCGGCCCGAGCTGTCCGCAGATCTGGATGCTCGGAAGCTCGGGCTACGGCGCGCAGCTGGCGGGGCATCTGGGCCTGCCCTATGCCTTTGCCTCCTTCATCACCGACGGTCAGGGCGCACCCGAGGCCCTGGATCTGTATCGCCAGACCTTCCGCCCCGGGGTGCTCGAGCGTCCGCAGGCCACGGCCTGCGTGTGGGCCTTGGCGGCCGACACCGAGGAAGAGGCGTGGTTCCAGTTTCGCAGTCGCGAGCGTGCTCGCATCGACCGCCTCACCGGGCGCTTTGGCCCTTTGCTGCCACCGCAAGACGCCCAGCGCGCTTATTTGCCCGCCGAGGAAGCCCAGGCCCAGGCCCTGCGTCGATCCTCCCTGGTGGGTAGCGCGCAGCAGGTGCGCGAGCGGCTCGAGGCGCTCGCCGCGCAGTTGCAGGTGCAGGAGCTGGTGGTCCTCACCTGGGCCTGGGATCCGGCCGTTCAGCGCCGCTCCTACGAACTCCTGGCCGACGCCTTCGCGCTGGCCTGAATCACGCGCTCGCCGGGCCGAGCTCATGCGACCCAGGGCGGTTGTCCTACAGCTTTTACCGCGCCATCGTCATACAAACCCGGCCAAGGAGGGGTACGTATGAATCAAACAAGCATGACGACTCAGCGTCGTCGTATCTGGAGCAGCACCGAAACGTCCTGGGTCACGCGTCGGTCGGTCATTATTCTGGTCGCTGTCACCTGCACCTGGATCTTCAGCCTCACGGGCTTGCAAAGCTACAAGCCGGCCGGCTTGCCCAAGAGCGTTGAAGCGTGGTCGCGCGCGTGTCCCTCGTGTGGCACCGTCGAATCGGTCGCCAAGCTCCTGACCCCACAGACTTCCAGCGAGCTAGCCACCTACTTTTATCGCCTGACCATTCGCATGGCCGATGGCTCCATCCGCCGGATCGAACAGCCCGCGCCGATCACGCCGGGTTCGCAGGTCTGGGTCCACGAGGGCGCCGTGCAGCGGGTCGTCCAGCCGGCCCCACCGCCCGTCCAGCGACAATAGCGGGATGCTCGCGCCGCCGCTCACGCCACCCGACCAGCTTCATACGCAATTGCGTGCGCGGGGCTATGCCGTGCTGGATGCCGCCGCGGTGTCCGATCTGTCGCAGGTGCCTCTGGCGGGTCTGCAAGCCTGGGCGCCGGGCTGGAACACGCTGCCGCCCGATCCCCATCTCAAGGACGGAGGCCGCTATCGCCGCCGCCGTCACGCCAGCTTCATCGCCGATGGCGCGCAGGTGACCTCGGTGCCGCACCGCGCTCACTGGCAATCGGTTTCCTACAACGCGCTGCATGGCGGCATGGAGCGCTGGTTCGAGCCCATGGAGCCCGCCATCACCCACGATCCGGCCTGGTTCCGTCTGCTGGCGGGGCTGGCCCGCGTGGCCAGCGCGCTGCACGGCGCGCAGCCTTGGTACGTCGAAGCCCACCAATTTCGCATTGACACCACCGACGGCATCGGCCGCCCGACGCCCGAGGGCGCGCACCGAGACGGCGTCGATTTGGTGGCGGTTTTTCTCGTGGCGCGCGAGGGCATCAAGGGCGCCGAGACCCGTGTCTTCGAGGCGCAAGGCGCGGCAGGCGTGCGCTTCACACTCACCCAGCCCTGGAGCGTGCTGCTGCTGGACGACGAGCGGGTCATCCACGAATCCACGCCGATCCAGCCGATCGCGCAGGCGGGTCACCGCGACACGTTGGTGATCACCCTTCGGCGCGGGGGCTTCCAGGATCCCTGAAGCGCGCGCGTTTTGCGCAGCGCTTTCAGGCGTCGCGCACGTCGGCCACCGGCTTGTCGCCAAAGTCGGGCCGTGCCAGATAGGCCAGAACACGCGCGGCGGCCTCTTCGGGCGAGGCCAATTGGCCTTGCGTTTGCAACTGGATGAAGCCGCCCCGATCCGGGAACGCACTGGCGTCAGCGCCTCGCAGTTGCACCTGCATGTCGGTATCGATCACGCCTGGCGCCAGCGAGCACACCTTCGCCCCGTGGGGCAACAACGCTTCCTCCAGCGCCAGACAGCGCGTGAGGTGGTCCATGCCGGCCTTGGCCGCGCAGTAGGCGGCCGACGAGGCCATGGCCCGCCGACCCAGGCCTGAGGAGATATTCAGAACCTTGCGCGCGCAGCCCCAGTCGCGCGTGGCGCGCAGAAAGGCGCCGGTCAACAGCATGGGCGCTTCCAGGCCCACCCGCAAGGCGTTGGAAAGATCGTGGGCGTCGATGTCGCCCAGCGGCGCGAGTCGGGGAATCACACCCGCGTTGTTGATCAAGGTCAGGCTTTGCAAGCCCTGGGGACCGCGAGCCTGCAGCCACTGCGCCAGGCGCTGGGCGGCGGCATCGGGCTGGGCCAGGTCCAGCGGCCACTGCTCGCAGCGCAGGCCGGCCGCGCCCGCCTCGTGGGCCAGGGCATCCTGGGTGTGACGCGAGAGGCACAGCAGGTCATGGCCCGCATGCAGCAACTGTTTAGCCATCGCCAGGCCCATGCCGCGCGAGGCGCCTGTGAGGACGGGCAGGTGAGGGGAGGTCATCCCGCCATGCTAGCGGGCATTGCCATGCCTGGGGGGGTGGCTTCAAAACGGTGGGTCGCAGCGCAGTTCGAGCGCTTCGCCGCTGAGCGGGTGCGTCAGTCGAAGGCCGCAGGCATGCAGCAGCAGCCGGGGTGCCATCGCCTGAATCGGAGGCGGCGCGTACAGAGCATCCCCGAGGATGGGATGTCCGATGGCCTGCAGGTGCACCCGCAGCTGGTGGGTGCGGCCGGTACGCGGCGCCAGTGCCAAGCGGGTGCGATCCGCCTCGGTCTGTAACACGCGCCAGCGGGTGAGACTGGGTCGACCCTGCACCGGGTCGATCTTCTGCAGGGGCCGTCGCGGCCAGTCGGCTGCTAGCGGAAGGTCGATCTCGCCCCATCCATCGGCCGTCTGCGGTGGGGCCACACGCCCGGCCACCACGGCGACATAGTGCTTGTCCACGGTTTGCTGCTCGAAGGCGCGGCTGAACGCGCGCTGCATGTCCGGGCCTCGCGCCATCAGCCACACACCGGAGGTGCCCATGTCCAGCCGGTGCACCACCTGCGCCTCGGGCCAGAGCGCCTGCATGCGCCGCGCCAGGCAGTCTTGTTTGTCAGGGCCGCGCCCGGGCACGGACAGCAGGCCCGCGGGTTTGTCCACCACCACGCAGGCGGCATCGACATGCAAAACCTCGAGGCTGTCGGCAGGGTCCGGCTCGGGCGGTACACTGCCACCCGTTGACGTTCCGTTAGGAAAGATAGACCCCATGTTCTTTGGCAAGCTGCTTCCGCGTGAAGGCAATTTTTTCGAGATGT
>CANGSD010000246.1 GCA_947455875.1 Comamonadaceae bacterium | reverse complement strand
TGGCCGCCGCGATCGAAGCGCGCGCCACCGGCGCACGCGTGCTCCTGCTTGAAAAAAATGAACGCCCGGGTGGCTCCACCTCCTGGTCCATCGGCTCCATCAGCTCCTCGCAAACCCCGCACCAACGCCAACGCGGCATCGTCGACACGCCGGCCGACCACTGGGCCGACATGCCTGGCTTCGCTGGCGACCTCGATCCGCGTGACAACGCGGCGCTGCGGCGGGTGCTGTGCGACGAGATCCCCGGCACCTTCCAGTGGCTGCTCGATTCGGGCATCCGCTTCATGGGCCCCATGCCCGAGCCGCCGCACCGCCAGCCGCGCATGCACAACGTGCTGCCCAATTCGCGCTCGTTCATCTACCACCTCTCGCGCCGCGCCGAACGCGCCGGCGTGACGTTGCTTTGCAGCGCCCGCGTGCAGCGCCTGTTGATGGAGGACGGCCGTGTCACCGGCGTCGAAGTTCAGGTGCAGGGTCGTTTGCAGACCTTCATGGCCCGCGGGGGTGTGATCCTGTCTGCGGGTGACTTCACCAACAACCCCGAGTTCAAGGCGCGCTTCATGGGGGTGCCCCAGTCGCGGGTCGAGGGCGTCAACACCACCGCCACCGGCGACGGTCAGCGCATGGCCGAATCCTTGGGCGCGCGCATCGTCAATGGCGACCTGGCCCTGGGCCCCGAGCTGCGCTTCATCGCGCCCGTGCGTGAAACCCTGATGCGTCGCCTGCCGCCCTGGCGCGCGCTGGCCACCTTCATGGCCTGGGCGATCGACCACCTGCCGCCATCCATCCTGCGTCCCTTCGTGATGCAGTTCCTCACGACTGCGCTGGCGCCGTCCACCGACCTGTTCCAGGCCGGTGCCTTGCTGGTGAACCGCCGTGGCGAGCGCTTTGGCGACGAGTGCGATCAACCGGCCCTGCGCGTCGCCGAGCAAGAGGGCAAGCAGGCCTGGATCCTTCTGGACCAGCGCCTGGCCCGCCAGTTCTCCGCCTGGCCGCACTTCGTGTCGACCGCACCCGGCGTGGCCTATGCGTATGTGCCGGACTACCTGCGTAACCGCCCGGATGTGACGGCGCAGGCGCCGACCTTGCAGGCCCTGGCCCAGACCTTGGGCATGGACCCCGATGCCCTCGCGGCGAGCGCCCGCCCCGAGGGCAAGCCGGCGTTGGGCGAGGGCCCCTACATCGCCCTGGGCCCGGTGCGTGCCGTGTTCGTCCATGCCGAAGGCGGCCTCATGGTCGATCTGACCCACCGCGTGCTCGATGCGCAGGACCGACCCATACCGGGCCTCTTGGCCGCCGGCTCCACGGGGCAGGGCGGCTTGTTGCTCAAAGGGCATGGCCACCACCTGGCGTGGGCCTTTGTCTCGGGTCGGCGCGCCGGTCGTTTCGCCGGCGAAGCCGCGCGCAGCACAAGCCCCTGAGTTCACATTTTTATTGCAAGAGAGGTAGTCTCTGCCGATGGTGGATGTTCTGGTGATTGGCGGCGGCAACGCCGCCCTGTGCGCCGCGCTGATGGCGCGCGAAGCGGGCGCCAGCGTGATGCTGCTGGAGGCCGCGCCGCGCGAATGGCGCGGAGGCAACTCAGGCCACACGCGCAATCTGCGCTGCATGCACGACGCGCCGCAGGACGTGCTGGTCGATGCCTACTCCGAAGAGGAGTTCTGGCAAGACCTGCTCAAGGTCACCCAGGGCATCACCGACGAACACTTGGCCCGCCTGGCGATCCGCGCATCGGCCACCTGCCGCGACTGGATGCGGCGCCACGGCGTGCGCTTTCAGCCCTCGCTGGCCGGCACTTTGCATCTGTCACGCACCAATGCCTTTTTCATGGGCGGCGGCAAGGCCCTGGTCAACGCCTACTACCGCAGCGCGCAGGCGCTGGGCGTGCAAATTCGCTATGACGCCCCGGTGGATTCTTTGGAGATCCAAGACGGCCGCTTCATCGCAGCGCGCATCGGCAATGAGCGCATCGAGGCGCGCACCTGCGTGTTGGCCGCGGGGGGGTTCGAATCCAACATCGCCTGGATGCGCGAGGCCTGGGGCCAGAACGAGCGCGGCGAATGGCCCGCCGACAATTTCCTGATTCGCGGCACCCGCTACAACCAGGGCACGCTGCTGCGTTTCATGATGGACCAGGGCGCCGACATCATCGGCGACCCCACCCAGGCGCATTGCGTCGCCATCGACGCACGCGCCCCCTTGTATGACGGCGGCATCTGCACCCGCGTCGACTGCGTGTCTCTAGGCATCGTCGTCAACCGCGAAGCGCGTCGCTTCTACGACGAGGGCGAAGATTTCTGGCCCAAGCGCTACGCCATCTGGGGCCGCCTGGTGGCGCAGCAACCGGGCCAGATCGGTTACGCCCTGATCGACAGCAAGGCCATCGGCCGCTTCATGCCGCCGGTGTTCCCCGGCGTGAAGGCCGACACCATCGAGGGCCTCGCGCAGGGCCTGGGTCTGGATGCCGTCACCTTGCGCCAGACGGTGGACGATTTCAATGCGGCCTGCCGCGTTGGCCACTTCGACCATACCGTGATGGACGACTGCCACACCCAGGACCTCGCACCGGCCAAGACCCACTGGGCGCGCCCGCTCGATGTGCCGCCGTATTACGGCTACGCGGTGCGCCCGGGCGTCACCTTCACCTACCTGGGCCTGAAGACCGACGAGACCACTGCGGTGCGCTTTGGCGGTCGCGCCAGCGAGAACCTGTTTGTGGCCGGCGAGATGATGGCCGGCAATGTGCTCGGTCAGGGCTACACAGCCGGCGTGGGCATGACCATCGGCACGGCCTTTGGCCGCATCGCCGGCACGCAAGCCGCCGCCGCTGCATTGAGCAAGCAAGTGATGAAGGAAACGGCCTGATGCAGGCGATTGAATCCCTGGCGCAGCAAGCGCGCGCCCTGGCCAACGGCCAGCCCTCTCCTGAAGTGTCCGAGGTGGCGCGGCAGATGCAGATCTGCAATGCCTGCCGCTATTGCGAAACCTTTTGCGCGGTGTTTCCCGCGATGACGCGTCGCCTCGAATTCGGCGTGACCGACGTGCATTACCTGGCCAATCTGTGCCACAACTGCGGCGCCTGCCTGCATGCCTGCCAGTACGCGCCGCCGCACGAGTTCGCGGTGAACGTGCCGCAGGCCATGGCGCGCGTGCGCGTGCAGACCTACGAAGACCACGCCTGGCCGCAGCCCCTGGGCGCGCTGTATCGGCGCAATGGCCTGGCGGTGGCACTGGCCTTGGCCGGTGGCCTGGCGCTGTTTCTGTGCCTGGCCCTGGCGATGCGCGGCACGCTGTGGCATGCGCCGATGGCCGGCAACTTCTATGCGGTGTTCCCGCACAACCTGCTGGTCTTGATGTTCGGCGCCGCCTTTGGGTTGGCCGTGTTCGCCTTGGGCATGGGCGCTGCGCGTTTCTGGCGCGGCGTACGGCCCGATACCGTGCCAGGCGAACGCACCGAAGGGGCGGCGGCC
>CANGSD010000245.1 GCA_947455875.1 Comamonadaceae bacterium | reverse complement strand
GTTGCCCGCTGGTAGGAAGTCCTGCGCGCTCACGCCGTGGCCGCTGCCCTCCGGCTTTTTGAGCACGCTGAAGATGGTGCCGATGGAGACGGTGACATCGATGTTGGACGAGCCGTCGAGCGGATCGAACAGCAGCAGGTATTCGCCCTGCGGGTAGCGATTGGGCACCATGTAGATGCCGTCCATTTCCTCGCTGGCCATCGCCGCCAGGTGGCCGCCCCATTCATTGGCTTCGATCAGCACCTCGTTGGCGATGATGTCCAGCTTCTTTTGCACTTCGCCCTGCACGTTCTCGGTTTCGGCCGATCCGAGCACACCGCCCAACGCGCCCTTGTTCACCGCATGGCTGATGCTTTTGCAGGCGCGTGCCACCACTTCGAGTAGCAGGCGCAGCTGCGCGGGGATCAGACCGTCGACGCGCTGCTGCTCGACGAGGTAGCGGGAGAGGGAGATCTTGGTGGACATGGCGACTTATTCCTCGAGCGCTCGGGTGACGACTTCGCGTACATCGTTAGACAGATCGGGTTTGGCGGCGACCCGTGCAATCGCCTCGCGCGCCGCGCTGCGACAGGGCTCGACCAGCCGCTTCCAGCGATCGAGCGCGCGCGCCAGGCGTGCGGCCACCTGCGGGTTGATGGCATCGAGCTCCATCACGCGCTCGCTCCAGAACACATAGCCAGCGGCATCCTGGCGGTGGAAGGCCCCGGGGTTGGCGCTGCAATAGCTGAAGATCAGGCTGCGTGCGCGATTCGGGTTGCGGATGTTGAAGTCCGGGTGGTTCATCAACTGACGCACCACCGGCAGACGATCGCCCCCGTGGTCGGGCGCACCGGCCTGCAAGGCGAACCACTTGTCGAGAACCAGGGCCTCGTCCTTGAACAGGGTGTGGAAGCGGTCCAGTGCCTGCGCCGCCAGCGGGTGGCCGCTGATCACGAGGGCCGACAGGGCGTTGAAGCGGTCGGTCATATTGCCCGCCTCCTTGAACCGCTGCAGCGCCTTACCCGGCCAGACCGGATCGCCACTGGGGCGCGCCGCCAGGCACAGGTGGGTGAGGGCCAGGCCCGCCAGCGCGCGTCGGCCACTGGAGACTGAATCGGGCCGGTAGGCGCCGTTGTCCTTGTGGTGCTCGTAGGCCCATTCCCAGTCGTGACGCAAGGCGGTGGCCAGTTGCTGGCGCATCGCTTCGCGCACGGCGTGGATACGCTGTGGATCCACAGACTCGAGTTGCTCGGCGATATAGGTCTCGGAGGGCAGGGTGAGCGCCAGGTCTTTGAAGGCGGCGTCCAAAGTGGAGTGGCGCAGCACGCCGCGCATGGCCTCCAAAAAGGGCGCGTCGAGTTCAACGTGACCGCCCTCGCGCACGAAGCGTAGCGCGCGGTTCAGGGCCAGACGCTGGCCGGCCTCCCAGCGGTTGAAAGGGTCGGTGTCATGCGCCAGCAGGATCAAGAGCTGGGCATCGGAGTAGTCGTACTCCAGGATGACCGGCGCGCTGAAGCCTCGCATCAGCGAGGGAACCGGCTCGCCGGTCAGGCCTTCGCAGGTGAGCGTCGCGCTGGACTTGGACAGCACATGCAGATCGGAGGCGACCTCGCGGCCCTCGGCGTCGAGCAGGCCCCAGCGCACGGGGATGACGAACTTGTCCTTGTCGGACTGGCCCGGTGTGGGCGTGCAGGACTGTGTGACTGTGAGCGTATAGCGGCCCGCGGTCTCGTCCCATTCACTGGTGGCGCGCACACGCGGTGTGCCGGCCTGGCTGTACCAACGCTTGAAGGGATCCAGGCGCTGGGCCAGCTCCGAGTCGGGGTTGGCATCGGCGATGGCTTGGGCAAAGTCGTCACACGTCACGGCCTGGCCGTCGTGGCGCTCGAAGTAAAGCTTCATGCCGCGCGCGAAACCGGCGCGGCCTATCGGGTCTGCGTCGGTGGCAACCAGGGTCTGCATCATCCGTACGACCTCGGCACCCTTTTCGTAGATGGTGACCGTGTAGAAGTTGTTGATTTCCAGGTACTGGTCGGGTCGCACTGGGTGCGCCATGGGGCCGGAATCCTCAGGAAATTGCGCGGTGCGCAGCACCCGCACGTCCTCGATGCGCTTGACGGCGCGGGCTGAGGCCTCGCCTGCCAGGTCCTGCGAAAACTCCTGATCGCGAAAGACCGTGAGGCCTTCCTTGAGCGACAGCTGGAACCAGTCGCGGCAGGTGACGCGGTTGCCCGTCCAGTTGTGGAAGTACTCGTGGCCCACCACGCTCTCGATGTTGGCGTAGTCGACGTCGGTGGCCGTGGCCTGGCTGGCCAACACGTACTTCGTGTTGAAGATGTTCAGGCCCTTGTTCTCCATCGCGCCCATGTTGAAGTCGCTGGTGGCGACGATCATGAAGCGGTCCAGGTCCAGCGGCAGGCCAAAGCGCGCCTCGTCCCAGGCCACGGAGGCCATGAGCGAGTTCATGGCGTGTTCGGTCTTGTCCAGATCGCCGGGGCGCACGTAGACCTGCAGCAGGTGCTCGCTCCCACCGCGCGTGCTGATGCGCTGCTCGCGGCAGACCAGCTGGCCAGCCACCAGGGCAAAGAGGTAGCAGGGCTTTTTGTGCGGATCGACCCAGCGCGCAAAGTGCCGGCCTTCATCGAGTTCGCCTTGCTCCACCAGGTTGCCGTTGGACAGCAGCACCGGAAAGCGCACCTTGTCGGCGCGCAGCAGCACGCTGTAGCTGGCCATCACGTCCGGGCGGTCCAGGAAGTAGGTGATGCGCCTAAAGCCCTCGGCCTCGCACTGCGTGAAGAACGATTCATTGCTGACGTACAAGCCCATTAGCTTGGTGTTCTTGGCCGGGTAGCAGGTGGTGAAGATCTCCAGCTCGAAGGGCTCCGTGCCTTCGGGCAGGTTCTCCAGTACCAGCTGACCACCGTCCATCTTGAAGGAGGTGCCCTGGCCATTGACCAGGACGCGCGCCAGGTTCAGCTCTTCGCCGTCCAGGCGGAGAGGCTGGGCCGGCACCTCCGGATTGCGCCGCACGCTCATGCGGTTAAGCACCCGCGTTTTCTGAGGGTCGAGGTCGAAGCAGAGGTCGACTGTGTCGATCCAGAACGCTGGCGCCTGGTAGTCGGCGCGTTGGATGGCGGTGGCCGGGGCGCTGGCGTCACGCATGGGCATGGGAGGTCCTAGAAGTGGAGTGGTGGTCAGACGCCTTGCTTGAGGGAGGCTTCGATGAAGGCATCGAGGTCGCCGTCCAGCACTTTTTGCGTCGCCGAGGTTTCGTAGTTGGTGCGCAGGTCCTTGATGCGGCTTTGGTCGAGCACATAGCTGCGGATCTGGTGGCCCCAGCCCACATCGGTCTTGCTGTCTTCGAGTTTTTGCTGCTCGGCCTGGCGCTTGCGCAGCTCGTGGTCATACAGGCGCGAGCGCAGCCGTTTCCAGGCCACGTCGCGGTTGCTGTGCTGCGAGCGGCCGTCCTGGCACTGCACCACGATGCCGGTGGGG
>CANGSD010000244.1 GCA_947455875.1 Comamonadaceae bacterium | reverse complement strand
GGCCTGACCCGCGCGCAGATCATCGAGACCTTCACCCGCCGCCTGGCCCACCCGGTGGCCTTCGAGTTGGCCGAGTGCCTGCGCAACATCCACCGTATCGCCGAGATCCGTCTGAACGACAAGTTCGGCGTCGAGCCCGTGCTGGGCGACCTGGTGTGGGACTGGCAGGAAGCCCTGGCCATCTACAGCGACCCGGGCTTCAAGGAAAAAGGGCAGCTGACGGTCACCTACCTCACCGATGCCCACATCCAGGCCGCTGCCTTTATCGCCCGCGAGATGAAGGCCTGCGGCTTTGATGAAGTCGGCACCGACGCGGTCGGCAACGTGGTGGGCGTCTACCACGGCACCACACGCGACGCGCGGCGCCTGCTCACGGGCTCGCACTACGACACCGTGCGCAATGGCGGCAAATACGACGGGCGCCTGGGCATCTTCACGCCCATGGCCTGTGTACGCGAACTGGCGCGCGCCGGGCGGCGCCTGCCCTTTGGCATCGAGGTCGTGGCCTTCTCTGAAGAGGAGGGCCAACGGTACAAGGCCACCTTCCTCAGCGCCGGCGCTCTCACGGGTGCCTTCGATGCGAGCTGGCTGGACCAGAAGGACGCCCAAGGCATCTCCATGCGTGACGCCATGAAGGCCGCTGGCCTTCCCGCCACGATGGAGGCCATCGGCGCCCTGCGCCGCGACCCGGCCCGCTACCTGGGCTTCGTCGAAGTGCATATCGAGCAGGGGCCGGTGCTCAACGAGCTGGATGTTCCCCTGGGCATCGTCACCTCCATCAATGGCAGCGTGCGTTTTCTGTGCGCGGTGACCGGCATGGCCAGTCACGCCGGCACCACGCCCATGGACCGCCGTCGCGACGCCGCCGCTGCGGTGGCGGAACTCGTTTTGTATGTCGAGCGCCGCGCCGCACAAGATGGCGACAGCGTGGGCACCGTAGGTATCTTGCAGGTGCCGGGCGGCTCCACCAATGTGGTGCCCGGTCGCTGCGAGTTCACGCTGGACCTGCGCGCACCCACCGACACCCAGCGCGACGCCCTGGTGCATGACGTCCTGCAGGCGCTGCACGCAATCTGCGAACGCCGCGGCGTGCAGGCCCACACCGAAGAAATGATGCGCGCCGCGGCCGCCCCCAGCGCCCCGGCCTGGCAACAGCGCTGGGAGCGCGCGCTGCAGGCCCTGGGCGCGCCCCTGTATCGCCTGCCCAGTGGCGCTGGCCACGACGCCATGAAACTGCACGAGGTGATGCCGCAGGCCATGCTGTTCGTGCGGGGCCTGAACTCGGGCATCAGCCACAACCCGCTGGAGAGTTCCACCAGCGACGACATCGACCTGGGCGTACGCGCCTTCCAGCAACTGCTGGAGCAACTGGCCCAAGAAAAAACCACATGACCGATTACGAAAAACTCGACGCCTGGATTGACGCGCACTTCGACGAGGAAGTCCGCTTCCTGCAAGCGCTGGTGAGCGTACCCACCGACACGCCGCCAGGCAACAACGCGCCGCATGCCGAGCGCACCGCGCAACTCCTGGCCGGCTTCGGCTTCGAGGCCGAGAAGCACTCGGTGCCAGCCGACGAGGTCAAGGCCGCCGGGCTGGAATCCATCACCAACCTGATCGTGCGCCGCTACTACAGCGCGGAGCGCACCGCCGAGGGCCGTCCGGCCCGTGGACGCGTGGTGGCACTGAATGCCCACGGCGATGTGGTGCCACCGGGCGAAGGCTGGACGCATGACCCCTACGGCGGCGAGATCGTCGACGGGCGCCTGTACGGGCGCGCCGCCGCCGTGAGCAAGAGCGATTTCGCCAGCTTCACCTTCGCGGTGCGCGCGCTGGAATCCTTGGGTCTGCCGCTGCAAGGCGGCATCGAGCTGCACTTCACTTATGACGAGGAATTCGGCGGCGAACTCGGCCCGGGCTGGCTGCTGAAAAAGGGCCTCACGCGCCCCGACCTGATGATCGCAGCGGGCTTCAGCTACGAGGTCGTCACCGCCCACAACGGCTGCTTGCAGATGGAGGTCACGGTCAACGGCCGCATGGCCCATGCCGCCATTCCCGACACCGGCATCGACGCCCTGCAAGCGGCGGTGAAGATCCTCAATGCCTTGTACGCCCAGAACGCCCTGTACAAGCAAGTGACCTCAAAGGTCGCAGGCATCAAGCACCCTTACTTGAACATCGGCCGCATCGAGGGCGGCACCAACACCAACGTGGTGCCCGGCAAGGTCAGCTTCAAGCTCGATCGCCGCATGATCCCCGAGGAGGATCCGGTGGTGGTGGAAGCGTCCATCCGCGACGTGATCGCCCAGGCCGCCGCGCAATCGCCGGGCGTGCAGGTCGATGTGCGGCGCATCCTGCTGGCGCGCGCGCTCAAGCCCCTGCCAGGCAACCAACCCCTGGTCGAGGCCCTGCAAAAGCACGGCCAGACAGTCTTCGGCCAGCCCCTGCCCGCCATGGGCACGCCGCTGTACACCGACGTGCGTCTGTATGGCGAAGCCGGTATCCCTGGCGTGATCTACGGTGCAGGCCCGCGCACGGTGCTGGAGTCGCACGCCAAGCGCGCCGACGAGCGCCTGGAGCTGCAGGACCTGCGCCGCGCCACCCGCGTGGTCGCACGCGCCCTGCGAGACCTGCTCGCCTGAGCCCCAAGGCCCGACCGTCGATGACTCAGCGCACCCGACCCCGCCGAAACAGGTTGACGATGGCCAGGAGCACCACCGCGCCCACCAGCGACACCAGGAACGAGCCGATGGACAGGCCTTCGTTGATCGTCCCGACGCCCACCATGGGCGAGATCACCCAGCCGCCGATCAAGGCGCCGATGATCCCGACGACCACGTTCAACAAAATCCCCTGCTGCGCGTCGGTGCGCATGATCAGGCTGGCCAACCAGCCAACCACCCCTCCGACGATGAGCCAGATCAAAATGTTCATCACGAGACTCCTTTGCGACCCGTGCAATATCGACAGCCGCTGCGGCGGCGCGCGTAGTCGCTCGCACGGGAGCGCCGTGCGCAGGGCTCGCATGCGCAGGTCGGACGGCCCCTACCCGCACTCAAAGAGGTCTTTAGACCTCACCCAATCCCCCGACGGTTTGACCGGGAATCCGATCAGAAAACGGCACCCTTTTTGCATGTAATGTCCTCTGTTAACCCCACCTTCAGTCTGGAGACCTTATGACCAAGCGCATCTTCCTCAAAACCACCGCCGCCCTGGCCCTGGCCGCCTCGTTCGGCACCGCAGGTGCACAGGCCCTCACCCCCATCAAGTTCCAACTCGATTGGCGCTTCGAAGGGCCCTCCGCACTCTTTTTGACGCCGGTGGCCAAGGGCTACTTCAAGGACGCGAAGCTGGACGTCACCGTGGATGCCGGCAACGGCTCGGGCGGCGCCGTCACGCGCGTCGCCTCGGGCACCTACGACATCGGCTTTGCCGACATGGCCGCCCTGATGGAATTCCACGCCAACAACCCCGACGCCCCGAACAAGCCGG
>CANGSD010000243.1 GCA_947455875.1 Comamonadaceae bacterium | reverse complement strand
CGCTGAACACCAACGTGTTCAAGAACACGCTGCTGCTGATGCTCGAGTGGCAGGGCAAGGGCGCGAAGGTCAACCTGTGCCTGATCGGCAGCAAGGGCCTGGCGTTCTTCCGCCGCCTGGGCCTGCCGGTGCTCGCGAGCGTCACGGGCCTCGGCGACAAGCCGCACGTCAAGGACCTGCTGGGCACGGTCAAGGTCATGCTCGATGCCTACCGCGACGGCAGCATCGACCGCCTGTTCATCGTGCACGCGACCTTCGTCAACACGATGACGCAGAAGCCCGAGCTGGTGCAGCTGCTGCCGGTGCCCGCCACCGACACGCAGGACCTCGCCGAGCATTGGGACTACATTTACGAACCCAGCGCCGCCGACATCCTCGACGGTGTGCTGATGCGCTACATCGAATCGCAGGTGTATCGCGGTGCGGTCGAGAGCGTGGCCTGTGAAATGGCGGCGCGCATGGTCGCGATGAAGGCGGCGTCAGACAACGCCGGCACGTTGATCAGCGACCTGCAGCTCGTCTACAACAAGGCGCGCCAGGCGGCGATCACCAAGGAACTTGCAGAAAGCGTCGGCGGCGCAGCGGCCGTCTGAGGACGAATACATGGCTACCGGCAAAATCACCCAGATCATCGGCGCGGTCATCGACGTCGAATTCCCCCGCGAAGCGATTCCGGGCATCTACGAAGCGCTCAAGCTCACGGATGTCGAGCTGACGCTCGAAGTGCAGCAGCAGCTCGGCGACGGCGTGGTTCGCACGATTGCGCTGGGCTCGTCTGACGGCCTGCGCCGCGGCAACATGGTCTACAACACCAATGCCCCCATCACCGTGCCGGTCGGCAAGGCGACGCTGGGCCGCATCATGGACGTGCTGGGCAACCCGATTGACGAGCGTGGCCCGGTCGATCAGACCCTGAGCGCTTCGATTCACCGCAAGGCTCCGGCCTACGACGAACTGTCGCCCTCCACTGAGCTGCTGGAAACCGGCATCAAGGTGATCGACTTGGTCTGCCCGTTCGCCAAAGGCGTTAAGGTCGGCTTGTTTGGCGGCGCCGGCGTGGGCAAGACCGTGAACATGATGGAGCTCATCAACAACATCGCCAAGGCGCACTCGGGTTTGTCGGTGTTTGCTGGCGTGGGTGAGCGTACCCGTGAGGGCAATGACTTCTATCACGAGATGGCCGACTCCGGCGTGGTCAAGCTCGACAACCTGCCCGAATCCAAAGTGGCCATGGTCTACGGCCAGATGAACGAGCCCCCGGGCAACCGTCTGCGCGTGGCTTTGACGGGCCTGACCATTGCTGAATCCTTCCGTGACGAAGGCCGTGACGTGCTGTTCTTCGTGGACAACATCTACCGCTACACCCTGGCCGGTACCGAAGTGTCCGCCCTGCTGGGCCGTATGCCCTCGGCCGTGGGTTACCAGCCGACGCTGGCCGAGGAAATGGGTCGCCTGCAAGAGCGCATCACCTCTACCAAGGTTGGCTCCATCACCTCCATTCAGGCCGTGTACGTGCCTGCTGACGACTTGACCGACCCGTCGCCTGCCACCACCTTCGCCCACCTGGACTCCACCGTGGTGCTCTCGCGTGACATCGCCTCGCTGGGCATCTACCCAGCCGTGGACCCGCTGGACTCCACCAGCCGCCAGCTCGACCCCCACGTCGTGGGCGAAGAGCACTACTCCGTGGCCCGCGCCGTGCAGGGCACGCTGCAGCGCTACAAAGAATTGCGCGACATCATCGCGATTCTGGGCATGGACGAATTGGCCCCCGAGGACAAGCTGGCCGTGGCCCGCGCCCGCAAGATCCAGCGTTTCCTCTCGCAGCCTTTCCACGTGGCCGAGGTGTTCACGGGCTCGCCCGGCAAGTATGTCAGCCTGGCGGAAACCATCCGTGGCTTCAAGATGATCGTCAATGGCGAGTGCGACCACCTGCCCGAGCAGGCCTTCTACATGGTCGGCACCATCGACGAGGCCTTCGAAAAAGCCAAGAAAGTCTAAGGAACTCGCATGAGTACCATCCTCGTGGATGTGGTCAGCGCCGAAGAGTCCATCTTTTCGGGCGAGGCCAAGTTTGTCGCCCTGCCGGGCGAGGCGGGTGAGCTGGGGATCTACCCCCGCCACACCCCGCTGATCACCCGCATCCGCCCGGGTGCTGTGCGCATCCAGCGGCCGGACGGCTCGGAAGAGTTCGTGTTTGTCGCCGGTGGCGTACTCGAGGTGCAGCCCGATCGCGTCACCGTGCTGAGCGACACCGCCATCCGTGGCAAGGACCTCGACGAAGCCAAGGCCACCGAGGCCCGCAAGGTCGCCGAGGAGGCGCTCAAGAATGCCAAGAGCGACATCGACATGGCCAAGGCCCAGTCCGAGCTCGCCGTCATGGCCGCACAGATTGCGGCCCTGCGCAAGTACCGCCAAAAACGCTGATGCGCCAGCCGCATCGGCTCCTCTAAAACCGGCCCCTTGTGGCCGGTTTTTTCATGGAGCGGCCCGCAGCGGGGCATCGAACTACCATACGGTTTACGCTTGTCGCTGCCCCCTGACGAGCAGCTCCCTCCTCTCCAACCCTGCCACCAGGCCATGCCGAAATACCAGACCCAGGTCCTCAGCAATGCAAGCGCGGACGATGTTGAAATCACGTTCTATGAAGCGCTGCAGTCCGGTGATATCGACAAGCTGATGGCCTGCTGGGCCGATGAGGATGACATTGTGTGCGTCCACCCCGGTGGAGCTCGCCTGGTGGGCGCGCCGGCCATCCGTGCAGGCTTTGAGGCTTTGTTCGCCAACGGCACCATCCGCGCCCAGCCCGAGCGCATTCACCGCGTCGAATCCATGGGGGCCTGCCTGCACAGCCTGATCGAGCGGGTGGAGATCCTCACACCTGATGGCCCGGCGCAGGCCTACGTCACGGCCACCAACGTCTTCCACAAGACCGCGCAGGGCTGGCGTATGGTGGCTCACCATGCCAGCCCCGGAATGCCTGCACCCGCCGAGCCACTCGCCAGTCCCGGCGTCATCCTGCACTGACGTGGACATGTCCGCGCCTGCGTCCAGCGCAGCCACCTTTGCTCAAACGTACCGCGCGCCGTGGTGGCTGCCCGGGGGCCATCTGCAGACCATCTGGGCCGCCGTGCGCTCGCGCCGGCTCGATGGGCAGGCGCCCGAGTGGTGCAGGGAACGCTGGACCACCCCTGACCAGGATTTTGTGGATGTCGACTGGCTCCAGGATGGCCGGTCTTCGGCCGAACCATCCGAGCTCAGCCGTACACCCCTCTTGGTGCTTTTCCATGGCCTGGAGGGCTCGTCGGCGAGCCAGTATGCACAGGCTTTTGCCTGCCTGGCCCGGCAGCGCAACTGGCGCTTTGCCGTGCCGCACTTTCGCGGTTGCTCCGGCGAGGTGAACCTCGCTCCGAGGGCCTACCACTCGGGAGACCACCAGGAGATCGACTGGATCCTCCAGCGCTTCAAGGCCCGCCATGGCGGGCCGCTGCTGGCCGTGGGCGTGTCCCT
>CANGSD010000242.1 GCA_947455875.1 Comamonadaceae bacterium | reverse complement strand
TTCGCCACCGCCTACGCCCCAGGCAGCTGGATCGACTGGCACGCCCGCCTGGGGTACGCCATGCTGACACTTCTGCTGTTTCGGCTGGTGTGGGGAGTGATCGGCGGCCACTGGTCGCGGTTTATTCACTTTGTCCCCCGGCCCGCGCCCTCGGTATCCCTGGGGCACACCCTCAGCGGCGCACTGGCCGTGGCCGCCATGCTGCTGGCCCTGATCTCCCAGGTGGCCACCGGGCTGGTCGCAGACGACGAAATCGCCTTCACCGGCCCGCTCAATCGCTTCATCGCCACCGACCTGGGCCTGGCCGCTACCGCCTGGCACAAGGACGTGGGGCAGTGGCTGCTGGTGGGCCTGATCGCGCTGCATGTAAGCGCCATCGCGTTCTACCTGTTCGTGCGACGCAACAACCTGCTTGGGCCGATGGTGCATGGCGACAAGCCGCTGCCCGATGGCGCACAGGAGGCCGTGCCAGCCCCCGTGGGGTCACGCGACACGTCGGCCTCAAGGCTGCTGGCGCTGGCGGTGCTGGGGGTGTGCGCGGGCGCGGTGGCGGTGATGGTTCGCCTGACTTAACGAGCGCCCAGTAAAAAGCCCGGCGCAAGGCCGGGCTTTCAGAGGCTGCGGGGGCCGATCAGCCCTTGGCTTGCGCCAGCATCGTCTGCGCGTCGCTCACCTCGAACTTGCCAGGTGCCTCGATGTTCAGCGTGGCGACCTTGCCGTTCTTGACCAGCATCGAATAACGGTTGCTGCGCAGGCCCATGCCGCGGGCGGCCAGGTCCAGGGTCAGGCCGGTGGCCTTGGTGAATTCGGCACTGCCGTCACCGAGCATGCGCACCTTGGTGCCGGTCTTCTGGTCACGCGCCCAGGCGCCCATGACGAAGGCGTCGTTGACGCTCACGCACCAGATTTCGTCGACGCCGGCTTTTTTCAGCTCGTCGTACTTCTCGACGTAGCCGGGCACATGCTTGGCCGAACACGTCGGGGTGAAAGCGCCGGGCAGGGCGAACAGGGCGATGGTCTTGCCGGCAGCGGCCTTGGCCACGTCGACCGGGTTGGGGCCGATGCTGCAGCCGTTGCCCTCGACTTCCGAGTATTCCTGCAGGGTGGCGCTGGGTAGGGTGTCTCCGACCTTGATCATGGAAAGTGCTCCTGAAATGAAAAACGACCCACGATTGTGGGCCGTTTTGTTTGGCTGAGCGCAGCCAGGGGGGATCAGACCTCGATGGCCTTCTCGACCAGACGGGTGGCAACCCAGTTCTTGGTCTTGGAGATCGGGCGGCTCTCGGTGATCTCGATCACGTCGCCCAGGTGGTATTCACCCTTTTCGTCGTGCGCGTGGTACTTGCTCGACTTGGCCACGATCTTGCCGTAGAGCTCGTGCTTCACACGGCGCTCGACCAGGACGGTGACCGTCTTGGCGCGTTTGTCGCTCACCACCTTGCCGATCAGGGTGCGCTTGAGGGAGGTTTTGGCTTCCGTCATGTTCACTCCTTACTTGGCGGATTCCGCTTGCTTCTGAGCCAGGATGGTCTTGGCCCGAGCAATGTCGCGACGCGTGATGCGCAGCGAGGCGGTGTTGTTGAGTTGTTGCGTGGCTTTTTGCATGCGCAGACCGAAATGGGCCTTTTGCAGCGACTTGACCTCGGCTTCGACGCCGGCAACATCTTTTTGACGCAGTTCAGCAGTTTTCATTGTTCAAATACTCCTGAATCAAGCGCCAAGCATGCGGGTGACGAACGTGGTGCGCAGCGGCAGCTTGGCCGCAGCCAGCTTGAACGCCTCGCGGGCCAGTTCTTCGGGCACGCCGACGATTTCGTACAGCACCTTGCCGGGCTGGATCTCGGCCACGTAGTACTCGGGGTTGCCCTTGCCGTTACCCATACGCACTTCAGCAGGCTTCTGGGAGATCGGCTTGTCGGGGAACACACGAATCCAGATACGGCCACCACGTTTGACGTGACGGGAGATCGCGCGACGCGCGGCCTCGATCTGGCGGGCCGTCAGACGGCCACGGTCCGTGGACTTCAGACCGAAATCACCGAAGGCCACCGAGTTACCTCGGGTGGCGATGCCGGTGTTACGGCCCTTCTGCTCTTTGCGGTATTTGCGGCGAGCGGGTTGCAGCATGTTTACTCTCCTTTGCCGTCGGGCGTAGCACCCGGCGCGGCGACTTTGCGGACGCGCTTAACGGCAGGTTTCGGTGCGTCAGCACCTGGGGTGGCTTCTTGCGGCTTGTCGCTGCCATCGGCGGGGGCGACATTGCCCGCGCCAGCGGTACGGCGGGGAGCGCCACGGCGCTCGCCAGCCGGACGATCGCCCGGACGGGCATCACGGCGCGGACCGCGCGGACCGCGACGCTCCTCGCCCTCGGGGCGGGGGGTGCTGTCCAGCGAAGGCGCGTCGTTGCGGCCCAGGGTGTCGCCCTTGTAGACCCAGACCTTGACGCCGATGACGCCGTAGGTGGTCTTGGCTTCAGAGAAGCCGTAGTCGATGTCGGCGCGCAGGGTGTGCAGCGGCACACGGCCTTCGCGGTACCACTCGGTGCGAGCGATCTCGATGCCGTTCAAACGACCCGCGGACATGATCTTGATGCCCTGGGCGCCCAGACGCATCGCGTTCTGCATGGCGCGCTTCATGGCGCGGCGGAACATGATGCGCTTCTCGAGCTGCTGGGTGATGCTGTCGGCGATCAGCTTGGCATCGACTTCGGGCTTGCGCACTTCTTCGATGTTGACCGCGACGGGCACGCCCAGACGGGAGGCGAGTTCCTTCTTGAGGTTCTCGATGTCCTCGCCCTTCTTGCCGATCACCACGCCCGGACGTGCCGAGAAGATGGTGATGCGGGCGTTCTTGGCGGGGCGCTCGATCAGGACGCGCGACACCGCGGCGTTCTTCAGCTTGGTCTTGAGGTACTCGCGCACCTTGATGTCTTCGGCCAGCATGCCGGCGAAGTCACGGTTGGAGGCGTACCAGCGGCTGGCCCAGTTACGGCTGACCGCAAGGCGGAAGCCGGTCGGATGGATTTTTTGTCCCATGTTCTTCCTAGGCCTTAGTTACCCACCGTCACGTACACGTGGCACGTGGGCTTGCTGATGCGGTTGCCGCGGCCTTTGGCGCGCGCGGTGAAACGCTTGAGGGTTGCACCCTGCTCGACGTAGATGGTTTTGACCATCAGCTCGTCGACATCGGCGCCGTCGTTGTGCTCGGCGTTCGCGATTGCGGACTCGAGCACTTTCTTGACGATGCCGGCGGCCTTCTTCTGGGTGAAGTTCAGGATGTTCAGGGCCTGGTCCACTTTTTTGCCGCGGATCAGGTCGGCGACGAGCCGGCCTTTGTCGACCGACAGACGGACGCCCCGGAGGACTGCACGTGTTTCCATGGTCTTTCCTTACTTCTTCTGGACTTTTTTGTCCGCGGGGTGACCCTTGAAGGTGCGCGTCAGGGCGAATTCGCCCAGCTTGTGGCCCACCATCTGGTCGGTGATGTAGACCGGCACGTGCTGCTTGCCGTTGTG
>CANGSD010000241.1 GCA_947455875.1 Comamonadaceae bacterium | reverse complement strand
TCAGGGCCTCGATATCCGCCACGGGCACATCCTTCTTCAGCTTGAAGGTCAGCGCCTGGCTGTGGCAACGCATGGCGCCAATGCGCACGCAGAAGCCATCGACCGGCACTGCGGGGGTGCCAAAGCCAGCGCCCTGGCCCAGGATCTTGTTGGTCTCGGCACCGCCTTTCCATTCCTCGCGGGACATGCCGTCGCCCAGGTCCTTGTCGATCCAGGGAATGAGCGAGCCGCCCAGCGGCACGCCGAAGTTGGCGGTCTCGGCCGCCGACATCGATTGCTGGCGCGCCAGCACCTTGCGGTCGATCTCGAGGATGGCCGACTTGGGGTCGTCCAGCAGGGACTTGACCTCGGCATTCAAGGTACCAAATTGCGTGAGCAGTTCGCGCATGTGTTGCGCGCCGCCGCCGGAAGCGGCCTGGTAGGTCATGGACGACATCCACTCGACCAGGCCCGCCTTGTACAGCGCGCCCACGCCCATGAGCATGCAGCTAACCGTGCAGTTGCCGCCCACCCAGTTGCGCCCGCCCTTGGCCAGCGCATTTTTGATCACCGGCATGTTCACCGGGTCCAGGATGATGATCGCGTCGTCCTTCATCCGCAGGGTGGACGCGGCATCGATCCAGTGGCCGCTCCAACCGGCGGCGCGCAGCTTGGGGAAGACCTCGGTGGTGTAGTCGCCGCCCTGGGCGGTGAGGATCACCTCGCACTTCTTGAGGGCCTCGATGTCGTAGGCGTCCTGGAGGGTGGTCTCGTTCTTGGCTAGGGCCGGGGCCTTGCCGCCGGCGTTGGAGGTGGAGAAGAACACCGGCTCAATCAGGCCGAAATCGCCTTCGGCCTGCATGCGGTCCATCAGGACCGAGCCGACCATGCCGCGCCAGCCAACCAGGCCGACCAGGGGAGGGTGTTTGAAAGTCATCGTGATTGCCCTTTCTCTATGAATTCGTGGGGCCGGTATCCCCGGCTCGTCAGGGCCGGGGAGGGCGCGACGAACCGGAGCCGGGTCAGCTCTTAATGGTGGTTTGGGTGATGGCTGCCACGACCGCGTCACCCATCTCACGGGTGCCGACGCGGGTGGTGCCGGTCGAATGGATGTCCGCTGTGCGCAGGCCTTGAGCGAGCACGTGCTTGACCGCCGACTCGATCCGGTCGGCAGCCTGGGGCTGGTTCAAGGAAAAGCGAAGCATCATGGCAGCAGACAAGATTGTAGCCAGCGGGTTGGCCACGCCCTTGCCCGCGATGTCGGGGGCCGACCCGTGCGAGGGCTCGTACAAGCCCTGGTTGCTGGCGTTCAAGCTGGCCGAGGGCAGCATGCCGATCGAGCCCGTGAGCATGGCGGCTTCGTCCGAGAGGATGTCGCCGAACATATTGCCGGTGACCACCACGTCGAACTTTTTGGGTTCCTTGACCAACTGCATCGCGGCGTTGTCGACATACATGTGGTCCAGGGCGACGTCGGGGTATTGCTTGCCGATCTCGGTGACCACGTCCTTCCACATCTGGAAGGTCTCGAGCACGTTGGCCTTGTCGACGCTCGTCACGCGCTTGTTGCGCTTGCGGGCGGCCTGGAAGGCCACGTGCGCGATGCGCTCGATCTCGGGGCGCGAGTAGCGCATGGTGTCGAAGGCTTCCTCGGCGCCGGGGAAGTGGCCGTCGGTGGCGATGCGGCGGCCGCGGGGCTGACCGAAGTAGATGTCGCCGGTGAGCTCGCGGATGATCAAGATGTCCAGGCCGGCAATCAGCTCGGGCTTGAGGCTGGAGGCGTGCACCAGTTGCTCGTAGCAGATGGCGGGGCGGAAGTTGGCAAACAAGCCCAGGTTCTTGCGCAGACCCAAGATGGCCTGCTCGGGGCGGAACTGGCGTTCGAGCTGGTCGTACTTCCAGTCACCCACGGCGCCAAACAACACGGCGTCGGCTTCTTTGGCCAGCTTCAAGGTGGCCTCGGGCAGGGGATGGCCGTGGGCGTCGTAGGCGACACCACCGACCAGCGCGGTTTCCATCTCGAACTTCAGGTCCAGGACCCTCAGCACTTTGACGGCTTCGGCGACGATTTCGGTGCCGATGCCATCGCCTGGCAAGACTGCGATCTTCATGAGAATGTTTATCCGTGGAGGGTGTGGGCCAGCCAGGGCTTGGTGGCCAGGCGCTGGGCTTCGAAGGCCTTGATCTTGTCGGACTGGCGCAGGGTCAGGCCGATGTCGTCAAAGCCGTTGATCAGGCAGTACTTGCGGAAAGGCTGCACGTCAAAGGGCAGCTCTTCGCCCTGGGGCTTGACGATGACCTGGCGCTCGAGATCGACCGTCAATGCGTAGCCGGGGAAGGCCGCGACTTCATCGAACAGCGTGGCCACCTGGGCCTCAGGCAGCACGATGGGCAGCACGCCGTTCTTGAAGCAGTTGTTGAAGAAGATGTCGGCGAAGCTCGGCGCAATCAGGGCGCGAAACCCGTATTGCTGCAGGGCCCAAGGCGCGTGTTCGCGCGACGAGCCGCAGCCGAAGTTCTTGCGCGCCAGCAGCACCGAGGCGCCCTGATAGCGCGCTTGGTTCAGGATGAAGTCGGGGTTGGGCTTGCGCGAGGCAGGGTCCTGGCCGGGCTCGCCCGGATCCAGGTAGCGCCATTCGTCAAACAGGTTGGGGCCGAAGCCGGTCTTGCGGATCGACTTGAGAAACTGCTTGGGGATGATGGCGTCGGTGTCGACGTTCTCGCGGTCGATCGGGCCGACCAGTCCCTTGTGGATCGTGAACTTGTCCATGGGGCGCTCCTGTCAGGCGAATTGGCGGATGTCGACGAAGTGACCGTGCACCGCAGCGGCCGCAGCCATCGCGGGCGACACCAGGTGAGTGCGGCCCCCGGCGCCCTGGCGCCCTTCGAAGTTGCGGTTGCTGGTGGAGGCGCAACGCTCGCCGGGCTCGAGGCGGTCGGCGTTCATGGCCAGGCACATCGAACAACCGGGCTCGCGCCATTCAAAGCCCGCAGCCCGGAAGATCTCGTGCAGGCCTTCGCGCTCGGCTTGTTCCTTGACCAGACCCGAGCCGGGGACGACCAACGCCAGCTTCACATTGCGTGCCACCTTGCGACCGAGCTTCTTGACCACGGCAGCGGCTTCGCGCATGTCTTCGATGCGGCTGTTGGTGCACGAGCCGATGAACACCTTGTCGACATGGATGTCGGCCACCAGCTTGCCCGGCTCCAGGCCCATGTAGGTGAGGGCGCGCTCGATGGCGCTGCGCTTGCTGGCGTCCTTTTCCTTGTCGGGATCGGGCACGCGGGCGGCGATGTCCAGCACCATCTCGGGCGAGGTGCCCCAGGTGACCTGCGGCAGGATCTGCGCGGCGTCGAGTTCGACCACTGTGTCGAACTTCGCGTCCGCATCCGAGTGCAGGGTGCGCCAGTAGGCGGCGGCCTGGTCCCACTCCACGCCGGTGGGGGCCAGCGGGCGGCCCTTGACGTAGTCGATCGTCTTGTCGTCCACCGCCACCAGGCCGGCGCGCGCGCCGGCCTCGATGGCCATGTTGCAG
>CANGSD010000240.1 GCA_947455875.1 Comamonadaceae bacterium | reverse complement strand
TTCCGCGGTGACTCTCGAATGGGTGCCTTCCGTTATGGAGATTTGAGATGA
This sequence comes from Comamonadaceae bacterium, assembly GCA_947455875.1. Next base: position 3,467 of record CANGSD010000240.1, on the reverse strand, counting down.
ATACGATTCGTGTGGAAGTGGTCAGCGCCGAAGAGAGCATCTTCTCGGGTGAGGCCCGCTTCGTGGCGCTGCCCGGCGAGGCCGGCGAGCTGGGGATCTATCCCCGTCACACGCCGCTGATCACGCGCATCCGGCCCGGCTCGGTGCGCATTGAGGCGGCGGATGGTTCCGAGGAATTCGTCTTCGTGGCCGGTGGCGTGCTCGAAGTGCAGCCTAATGTTGTCACCGTGCTGTCTGACACCGCGATCCGCGGCAAGGACCTCGATGAAGAAAAAGCCAACGAGGCGCGCCGCGCCGCCGAAGAGGCGGTGAAGAACGCCAAGAGCGAGATCGACATGGCCAAGGCCCAGTCCGAACTCGCCGTTATGGCCGCCCAACTGGCGGCCCTGCGCAAGTACCGACAAAAGCGCTAAAAACCGCGCACTCGGCCCCGCCACTCACCTGGCGGGGCTTTTTTTATGGGCGTGCGGTTTATGTCTGCCCGATGCCTGGCGCATCCGGCAATTCGTTCGGATTGGTTTGACCTGGCGCCAGCGGAAAGTGCTGGTCGAGCAAGGTGGATACCTCGTTCACTGCCTGCTGCAGACCCAGCTCGAACTGCCCCCCGCGAAAAGCGTCGCCCATGCGCGCCACGAGCGCATCCCAGGCGGCCTGCGGCACCACCCGCATCAAGCCGCGATCGGCCACCAGCTCGATTGCGCTGTCCGCCATCAAGAGGTAGATCAGAACGCCGTTGTTGTGCTCGGTGTCCCACACACGCAGCTTGCCAAACAGGGCCACCGCCCGCTCACGCGCCGTGGCGTCGCGCCACACATAGCCCCAGGGCAGGCCCGCTTCGATGTGGATGCGAATCTCGCCGCTGTGTCGCTGCTCGCTGGCCGCGACCTGCTGTTCTGGCGACGAGAGCACCGACGCAGGCAGCACGCGGCGCAGGTCGGCATCGTCGATCCAACGGTGTCTCAAAAGTCTTTGGAGCTTGGCGCGCATCACCACCGCCCCGAGGCGCCGCCGCCTCCGAAATCACCCCCGCCACCCGAGCGGAAACCGCCACCGCCCCAACTGCCGCCGCCACGCCCCCAGCCGCCCGAGGTGCCGCCCCAGCCGCCGTGACGGCCAATGTGCCGCCCCAGCGGCGCCAGGCCCAGCAGCGACAACACGCCGCCTAACAACGCTGCGATCACCGCAATCAGGACGCTGGAGGTGACGACCAGCGCGAGCGCGCCGGCGCCCACGCCGGTGATCAGGGAGCCCAGGCGCCGACCGAAGATGCCGCGCAAGACAGCGGCCGCGACGGGCACGGCGACAAACAGGAACACCGCAAAGTCATTCAGATCGATGCCGAGTCCGTCGGCGACACGTCGCGTTGGCGCGGGTAGCGCCTCGCCCCGCACCAGCGCCGAGATGCGTTGTGCGCCGGCCTCCAGTCCTGCACCGTAGTCGCCCCGCCGAAACGCCGGCGTGAGGGCCTCGTCAATGATCATCTTGGCCGCCAGATCGGGAATCGCGCCCTCCAACGTCTTGGCCACCTCGATGCGTACCGCGCGGTCATCGCGCGCGATCACCAGCAACACGCCATCGCCCACGCCGCGCCGCCCGATCTTCCAGGCATTGCCCACGCGGTTGGCATAGGCGGCAATGTCCTCGGGTGCGGTGCTGGCCACGATCAGGAAGGCCACTTGCGCGCCCTTTTCGCGCTCGAGGGCCGCGAGCTGGTCCTCGATCCGCGCACGCGCGCTGGCATCGAGCAGATTGACCGTGTCTACCACGCGGGCGGACAGGGCGGGTACAGGCTGCAGGCCCGCGCCCTGGGCCCACACGCTGCCCGCGAAGGCCACGAAGGCCGCGAGTGCGAGCAGCAGGCCCCGGGCCGCAGCCCGTGTTCGATCACGCAGGATGTTCACCGCGTACCCGCATCATTTTTTGGGCGCACTGAAATCCACCGGCGGTGGCGTCGAGATTTGCGCTTCGTTCTGGACCGCGAAATTGGGCTTGGGCTCATAGCTGAACACCATGGCGGTCAAGTTGCTCGGGAAGCTGCGTGCCAGCACGTTGTATTCCTGGACGGCCTGGATGTAGCGGTTGCGGGCCACGGTGATGCGGTTCTCGGTGCCTTCGAGTTGCACGCGCAAATCCCGAAAGCCCTGATTCGCCTTCAGATCGGGATAGCGCTCACTGACCACCAGCAGGCGGCTCAGGGCCGAGGACAGCTCGCCCTGGGCCTGTTGGAAACGTTGGAAGGCCTGTGGGTTGTTCAGGGTTTCGGGGGTCACCTGCATCGAGGTGGCCTTGGCCCGCGCCTCGACCACGCGGGTCAGCGTGTCCTGCTCGAAGGCGGCCTCGCCTTTGACCGTGGCCACCAGATTGGGCACCAGGTCGGCGCGACGCTGGTACTGGTTCAGGACTTCGCTCCAGGCCGAGCGGGTTTGTTCGTCCAGGCGTTGAAAGTCGTTGTAGCCGCAGCCGGTGAGGGCCAGCGTGACGGCGAGCAGGGCAAACCAGCGTTTCATGAGGCGAATCTCCAGGCGGTCGGGAACAGGGGAAATTAGCACACCCCAGGCCACAGCCTGCGGTCTGTATCCGACATGGCGATTCCCGGCAAAATCGCAAGTCTCATGCGCAAGAACAAACTCCAGGCGGCCAACCTCGAGGGCCACGCCGACGAGGTCGAAGCGGCCTTCTACGACGCGCTCCAAAACGGCGACATCGACAAGCTCATGGCCTGCTGGGCCGATGAGGATGACATCGTCTGCGTCCACCCGGGCGGACCGCGCGTTGTGGGCGCTGTCGCCATCCGCGCCACCTTCGAGGCCATGTTCGCCAATGGCGCGGTACGGGCTTGGCCCGAGCAATGCCGCAAGATCGAGGCGGTGGGCAGCTCGGTCCATCATCTGGTCGAGCGGGTGGAAGTGCTCACCCCCATGGGCCCGCGCCAGGCCTGGGTGGTGGCCACCAACGTCTACCTCAAGACCGCACAGGGTTGGCGCCTGGTGGCCCACCACGCCAGCCCCGGCAGTGCCACCGAGGTACCCGAGATCGTGGACGCACCGCAGGTGCTGCATTGAGCGCGCCGCGCGTACTCTGAAGGCCGATGCAGTACCAAGCACCCTGGTGGTTGCCAGGCGGCAACTTGCAGACGATCTGGTCCGCGCTGTATGCCCGGCCGACTCGCGGTGGGCCGATTGCCTACCGCCGTGAGCGCTGGACTACACCGGATGGCGACTTTGTCGATGCCGATTGGCTGGATCCCCCGCTCTCTGGGGCCCACACGCCTCTGTTGGTGATGTTCCATGGCTTAGAGGGATCCTCGCGCAGTCACTATGCGCTGGCCTTCGCCGACCTGGCGCGCGAGCAGGGGATGCGGTTTGTGGTGCCGCACTTTCGGGGTTGCAGCGGCGAGATGAATCGGGCCCCGCGCGCCTACCACTCGGGCGATCACGAAGAAATCGGCTGGATCCTCGCGCGATTGC
>CANGSD010000239.1 GCA_947455875.1 Comamonadaceae bacterium | reverse complement strand
GCCCCCGCACCAGCCGCCGTCGCTGACGTCTCTGCCAAGCGCCGGTTTGATCAGGGCCAATGGCAAGAGTGGTACGCCACCAAAGACGGTGTGTGCCTCAACTCAGGCGAACTCGACGGCTTGAGTTTCAAGGCGGCGGTGAGCAAAGTGGCCGACTTGCTGGCCGCCAAAGGTCTGGGCGAGAAAAAAATCACCTGGCGTTTGCGCGACTGGGGCGTGAGCCGCCAGCGCTATTGGGGCACGCCGATTCCCATCATCCACTGCGATGAACACGGCGCCGTGCCGGTGCCTGAAAAAGACCTGCCGGTGATCCTGCCGCAAGACTGCATTCCCGACGGCTCGGGCAACCCGCTGAACAAGCACGAGGGCTTTCATGCCGGTGTGGTGTGCCCGATCTGCGGCAAGAGCGCGCGGCGCGAGACCGACACCATGGACACCTTTGTCGACTCGTCCTGGTATTTCATGCGCTACTGCGACCCGACCAACACCGAGGCGATGGTGGCCGGCGGCACAGATTACTGGATGCGCGATACCCAGCACGCTGCGGGCGGCAGCGGCATGGACCAATACATTGGCGGCATCGAGCACGCCATCTTGCACCTGCTGTATGCGCGGTTTTGGACCAAGGTGATGCGCGACCTGGGCCTGGTCAAGGTCGACGAGCCTTTTACCAAGCTGCTCACGCAAGGCATGGTGCTCAACCACATTTACTCGCGGCGCACGGCCAAGGGAGGCAAAGACTATTTCTGGCCTCACGATGTCGAGCATGTGCTCGATGAGGCCGGTAAGACGGTCGGTGTGCGCTTGAAGAACGAGGCCGACAGTGGTGACGGCCGATTGCCCGTGGGCACGCCGATTGACTACGAAGGCGTGGGCACCATGTCCAAGTCCAAGAACAATGGCGTGGACCCGCAGGACCTGATCGAAAAATACGGCGCCGACACCGCGCGCCTGTACACCATGTTCACCGCGCCGCCCGAGGCCACGCTGGAGTGGAACGACGCCGCGCTCGAAGGCAGCTACCGCTTCTTGCGTCGCGTCTGGAACTTCGGCCAGAAACTGGGCGGCACCGAAGCCGTGGCTGCGCGTAGCAAAGCCGTGGCTCAGGCCAGTGGCTTTGGCAAGACCGTCAAGGCCCTGCGCCTGGAGATCCACACCGTGCTGCGCCAGGTCGACTACGACTACGTGCGCATGCAATACAACACCGTCGTCTCTGGCGCGATGAAGATGCTCAACGCGCTCGAGGACTTCAAGGCCACCAGTGAGCCCGGTGCCGACGCCGCACTGGCCGAGGGCTTTGGCATCTTGCTGCGCGCGCTCTATCCGGCCACGCCCCACCTCACGCACGGCCTGTGGCACGCCCTGGGCTATGCCGCCTTGCAGGGCGATCTGATCGACGCGCCCTGGCCGCGTGTCGACGAGGCCGCCCTGGTGCAAGACGAGATCGAACTGATGCTCCAGGTCAATGGCAAGCTGCGCGGTGCGGTGCGCGTGCCTGCGGGTGCCAGCCGCGAGCAGATCGAAGCGCTGGCCCTGGCCAGCGAAGCCTTCATCCAGTTTTCCGCCGGCGCGCCCGCCAAGAAAGTGATCGTGGTGCCGGGGCGTTTGGTCAACGTGGTGATCTAACGCAGGGATAGCTGATGCAACGCCGCCACCTCCTTCCCCGCCTTGCCGCGCTGGCCTCGCTCACCGCCCTGGCTGGCTGCGGCTTTCGCCTGCGCGGCTCCTACACGTTCCGGTTCCGCAGCCTGTACCTGGCCCGCAGCACCAGCCCGGTGTCCCAGGACCTGCGCCTGTCGCTGGAAGGCGCAGGTGTGCGGGTGCTGGACGAGCGCATGGCGCGCGAGCAAGCCGACGTCGTTCTCGAGCTGCTCGGCGAGCAACGCCAGCGCGTCGTGGTGGGCCGCAGTGCGGCCGGGCAGGTGCGTGAGCTGCAGCTGCGTATCCTGATGCGTTTTCGCTTGTTCACGCCCCAGGGCGTGGAGCTCATTCCCGAGACCGAACTCACGCAGCAGCGCGACATCAGCTACACCGAAACCCAGGCCCTGGCCAAGGAAGGCGAAGAGGCCCTGCTGTTTCGCGACATGCAGTCCGAGCTCGTCCAGCAGCTGATGCGTCGCCTGGCCGCGATCCAGGTGCGCTGAACTTCGGTGCGCTGATTTCATGCAGCTCGCGCCCGCCCAGCTCGAGGCCCACCTCCAAAAAGGCCTGCGCGCGCTCTACACCTTGCATGGCGACGAGCCGCTGCTGGTGCAGGAGGCGGCCGACGCGATCCGCGCTGCCGCGCGCCAGCAGGGCTACACCGAGCGCAGCGTGCACACCGTGGCTGGCGCGCACTTCGACTGGAGTGCGGTGCTGGCGGCGGGCGGTTCGCTGAGCCTGTTTGCCGACAAGCAGATCGTCGAGATCCGCATCCCCACCGGCAAGCCAGGCAAGGACGGCAGCGCCGCCTTGCAGCAGGTGGCCGAGCAGGCGCAGGGCAATGACAGCACGCTCACCCTGGTGCTGCTGCCCCGGCTCGATCGGCAGACGATGCAGGGCGCCTGGTTCGGCGCGCTGGAAAATTTTGGTGTGACGCTGCGCATGGACCCGGTCGAGCGCGCCCAGTTGCCCCAATGGATCGCCGCGCGCCTGGCGCGCCAGGGCCAACGCGTGGTCGCAGGCGAGGAGGGGCAGCGCACTTTGCAGTTCTTCGCCGACCGCGTCGAGGGCAATCTGTTGGCCGCCCACCAGGAGCTGCAAAAGCTGGCCCTGCTGCATCCCGCGGGCGAGCTCGGGTTCGAGCAGGTCGAGGCTGCCGTGCTCAATGTGGCCCGCTACGACGTGTTCAAGCTGTCCGATGCCGTGCTGGCCGGTCAGGCCGGGCGCGTGCAGCGCATGCTCGATGGCCTGCAGGCCGAGGGCGTGGCCGAGGTGCTGGTGCACTACACGCTGGCCGAAGACATTCGTGCGCTCAAACGCGTGCGCGACGCGCTCGATGCCGGTCGCCCCTTGCCCATGGCCCTGCGCGAGCAACGGGTCTGGGGTCAGAAGGAACGCCTGTTCGAGCGCGTCCTGCCGCGACTGAGCGCCCGCGCCCTGGACGACCTGCTACAGGCGGCCCATGCGGTCGATGGCATCGTCAAAGGTCTGAAGTCGCCCGATTGGCCGGCCTCGGGCTGGCAGGCGCTGTACCGCCTGGCCATGACCCTGTGCCGGGCCTGCGCCGCGCCCCCGGCCGCTGCAGCCCCGCGTGCGAAAATCTCGGCATGAACGCCCGAGATGCTGCCGTGCCCGCCGAGGCCGGTTCTGTCGCTGAAATGATGCACGCCCTGGGCCGCCAGGCGCGGCAGGCCAGCGCCGCCCTGGCCCGCGCCGATGCCGCCACCAAATCGCGTGCCCTGCGCCGCCTGGCCGCCCTGCTGCGCGAGAGCGTCGCGTCGCTGGCTGCGGACAATGCCAAAGATCTGGACCGCGCTGTCGCCGCCGGCTTGGCCGCGCCCATGGTCGACCGTCTGCGCCTGACCCCCCAGGTCATCGAGACCGTGGCCCAAGGCTGCGACCAACTGGCCGCCATGCCCGATGT
>CANGSD010000238.1 GCA_947455875.1 Comamonadaceae bacterium | reverse complement strand
TCGGGCTGCGCGCGCGTGCCCACCACGCGCCAGGACTTCACCACCCCGCGGGTGAGGCGGTTGATCCGCTCACGCAGCTCGGTGGTCACCTGCTCGGAGGCCTGGCCGGTGGAGTCGGTGCGCTGTTGCACCGTCTGGTTCATGGTCTGGCTGGCCGAAATGCGCTCGCCGGAGACCATCGAGACCGCGTTGATCACTGCAGCCTGGGTGGCCTCGGCCTCGTTCAGGCCCGAGCCAGTGGCAGTGACCGACACCGTACGCACGCCCTGAGCATGCACACCAGCGGGTACGAACAGGGCCAGGGCAGCCAGGGCCAGGCTGGCGCTGGTCGCGATCGCGATCACGCGCGCACGCAAGCGCGCGAAGTCGGCGGCCACAGGCATATGAGGCATGTTCATCAGCGGCCCAACTGGGTGCGCAGAATGTTGACGATCTTGTCGGAGGCGACGTCGGCCGAGCGGGCCATCACCGCGCGGATCGCATCGGTCTGGCTGGTCGCCGTGCCCTGGGCTCGGCCATCGGCCACCGCCACCGGCTCGGGCAACAGGTCGGACACGTCATACATCTGCACGCGCACGATCGAAGACGCGAGGTCGCGACCGTCGGGGTTCTTGCCATAACCGTCCACGTCCACCGACGCGATGATCAGGTAGCGAATCTGAACCGAGCATTGCTGCAGCTTGGAGATGATGTCGCCCAGCATTTCATCGGGCAGCTTGGCCTCGGCCGACTCCGCAAACTTGTCGCCAAAGCCCGCCGAATTGGGCAGCTTGCAAGGCGCCACGGCCAGGCCATAAGGCGTGGCGCGGATGGTGTTCTGGGTCAGGGTCTGACCGATGCGGGTGGTCAGGTCGCTGGTGTTACCCGGCACGTACTCGATCGCATCGCGCTTAGCAGTGGTCGAGCCGCCGCGCTCACGGCGTGCTTCCGCAGTCACCATCGAGCCGCTGGCGGTGCTCTCCACGGTGGCCGAGCGCGTGGGGTTCACGGTCTGTTCGGCGTTGCGGCTCTCGCCGGTGGTGCCGGTGGAATTTCGGGTGATCTCGACGCGGCGCTCGTCAAAGCGCTTGATGCTGGACGCCTCACGGGCCAGGGCGAGGAACAACACGCGCTGACCGGCGGCGGCCGTCATGCGAGGCTGGGTGACACCGCCCGGTGCGGCACCGCCTGCGCCACCTGCGGTGCGGATGATCGAGTCAACCTGGCCCCATTGGATGGTGGCGCGGATACGCACCGTGTACTTGCGATCGGCCTCCTGGTGACGCTCGTCGGTCACCGTCACGTCGGTGATGATGGAATCGGCGCGCTCTTCGAAGGTCTTGCGCATGCCATTGACGACATCGGCCTTGGGACCGGTGACCCGCGACAGCGCGGTGTTCAGGGCGGCGGCCTTGGCAGCGGCCAGCGCACGGTCACGCACCGCCTGGTTCACACCGCCGGAGAACAGGCCACTGGGCACATCAACCGAAGCCGTGGCCTGCACGAACTTGTTCTGTTCGTAGGCATCGGACTGGGCCAGCGCCACGCCGTGGCCGGCCAGCCCTGTCAGGGCCAGAGCGGCCAGGGTGCACCAACGGCGCAGAGTTGAAAGGTTTGTTGTCATCGCAGGTTCTCCGCAGCTTTGTTAATGGCTTCGATCTGAGGCCTGACCTCGTCGAAGTTGACACCCACCGCGGCCAGCATGGCCTTGTCGCGGCGGCGGATGCCGTGAAAGAGGTTCGAGATCGCCTTTTCCAGGGCCGACTCGAAGAATTGAAAGTCGCGCGAGGGCGTGGAATCGTCGATCGAAAACAGGCGGTCGGTGTCGACCGAGGCCGTGCGCAGCGCGGCGATGGTCTTGTTGTCCAAATCGAGAAACTCAACCAACAGCCGAATGCCTCGGCGCACATACACAAAGCCCTGGCGCTGCACCGGTTGCACCTCGCGGCGCACCAGATCCACCGTGATGCGCACGCGCAGGTCGATCATGTCGGCCGGCGGCGGCTGCTGCGGCAGGTTGCCGTAGTCGGCCACCTGGAACTGGAAGCGATTGAGGGCATCGGTGTTGGCATAGGGCAGCACCCCGATGTCCAGTCCGCTGCATAACTCGGAGCTGGCAATCACGCCCACCAGTTCGGCGGTCAGGAGGCGATCGATCCGGAACTGGCGCAGCGCGTCGGCCGCACCCGGCGCGATCTGCACCGGCAGCACACGCACGAAACGGTCGTTGTAGCCGTCCTTCCAATTCGCGAAGCGCTTGGTGCGGTTCACGAACATCGATCGGATGCTCGGGCCCGCGCCGGTGTGAAAGGTCTCCGCCACCTGGGCGGCAGCGCCCACCGACCAGCCCTCGACCTGATTGCGTTCCATGCGGCCGCCATCAAGGGCCTGCTTCAGATAGAAGGGAAACGCCCCCAGGATGCGCCAGAAGCCGTTGCCATCGAGGATGCTGATCAAACCCGTCGCACACACCAGGTAGTAGGCGTGGGCGAAAGACGATCCGTCTTCCATCGTGGTGGGCAGGGCGTTGACCATCTCGAAGTCGTAGACCAGCGACAGGCCGGTGGTCTCATCGCGCTGCAGCGACTGACTGCCCGTGAGAAAGCGCACGCCCACTGGGTTGTCTTCGCGGATGCCGGCGGCCACGCGCTGGGTGATCCAGGTCAGGGCCTGTGCGTCGGTGAGTCGGCGCCCGTTCTTCTGGGCCACCTGCGACAGCACCGGGAACAACTGGCCCGAAGCCGCCGCCGAGGCGCTGGCGTTCAAGCCGGCGCCGAGCCACACCGGGGGCGTGCCGGGCTTGGCACGACCAGCGCTCGCCAGTTGCGGCAACGCCGACAACAAGGTGCCACCGGCCAGGAGCGAGACGACGTGTCGCCGTTGGGTCATAGCGCCGGTCACTTCGCAGACATCATGTCGCCGAGCATCGACGTGGAGCTCTTGTCGTCTTCCTGCGTCGATACGTTGCGGGCTCGCGCAGCCTGCTGGAAGCTGTTGTAGGCGCGGCAGGAGCGGATGGAGGCGGCATCCAGGTCTTGAAAGACGCGGGTGTACTTCATCGCACTGGCCATACCACCGCCTCCGAAGAGGGATCCGAACATCTCTTGGGCCAAGGCCTGGCGTGCGCGGGTCAAGCCCACCGCTGCACCACCCTGCAACTGGCGCACTTCGTTAAGTGCTGCAACTTCAGGCGCCTCGGCATTCTTCGCCGCAGCGGCCATCATGGACATGCGCTGCTGGATGGCGGGGTTAGGGATGAATTCGCCCTCGCGATTGCCCTGACCCGACTCCGTCTGCTTCAAGTTAGCTTGAAGATCACCGTAAGTGCGGGACATTTGCTGGGAATTGGAGATCACCTTGGCGCCGATCTGCTCGGCGCGGGTCACCAGCTGCGTCGCCGCGGCGGCTGTACGGCCCGCCGGCGTGCTCACAAACTGTTGGCGATAGGTCCGCTGGTCGGCTTCCATCTGGTCGATGAGGGGCTTGAGGCTCCGCGCACCGGGGAGGGGCGCACGCGGGTGCTTGTCCAGGATCACCTTTGCCGTCTCAGGCAAGAGGCCCGCCATATAGTAGTTCTCGGGATCCAGG
>CANGSD010000237.1 GCA_947455875.1 Comamonadaceae bacterium | reverse complement strand
GGCCTATGAACCGCCCCGCCTTGACCCAAGCCCAAGCCATGGAGACGGACGCGGCCCTGACCTTGCCGCGGCAGGGCCCAGCACCCATCGGCGCGCTCTTGGTCGAGATGGGGCGGCTGTCGCGGGCCGATGCCGACCGCATCCACGCGCGCCAGCTTGTGACGGGGCAGCTGTATGGCGAGACCGGCATCGAGCTGGGCCTGCTCGGACCCCAAGACGTGCGGCTGGCGCTGTCGATGCAGTTTGGTCAGGTGACCCTGCCGCGCGATTGCACGCTGGCCAGCGAACTGGTGGCGGCCTGGGAGCCGCAGAGTGCCGCGGTCGAACACCTGCGTTCGCTGCGCAGCCAGTTGATGCTGCGGTGGTTTGAAAACGACGCGCGCCACGCGGCGCTGGCCGTCGTGAGTCCGGGGCGCGCCGAAGGCCGAAGCTACCTCACCGCCAACCTCGCGGTCCTGTTGTCCCAACTGGGCAAGAGCACTCTGGTGATCGATGCCGACTTGCGCCACCCGCGCCAGCACCGGCTGTTGGGTGTCCCCGGTCGCATCGGCCTGTCCAGCGTGCTGGCCGGACGCGCGGGCCCGGATGCCTGCATCGCGGTGGCCGATTTGCCCGGACTGTCGGTATTGCCTGCGGGGACGGTGCCCCCCAACCCCCAGGAACTGCTCGCGCGCAACGCGCTGTCGCACCTGCTGTCGGCGCTGCGTTCGAGCTATGAAGTGATTCTGGTGGACACGCCGGCCTTCTGCGGCTGCGCCGACGCGGCGACTGTGGCTTCTCGTGCAGGGGCGGCCTTGGTTGTCGCCTCCCGCGATGCGAGCTCGGTGCGCGGGTTGTCCGAGGTCACCCGCAGCTTGCGCGAGTTCGGCGTGACCCTGGTGGGTGCCGTCCTCAATTGCACGGGCCGATGATGAATGCGCCGGCTTGGCCCGCACGCTGGCAGGCCCTGGTGCGCACGACAGTGCGTGTGCAGGCCCCCCGGGGGCAGGCACAGTTGCTCGATTGGCTGGCGCATCCCGATCGACCGCGGGTGCTGGCCTTCATCAACGCGCACGCCATGAACGCTGTGGCCGAAGACGCACGCTTTCATGAGGCGCTGATGGCCGCCGACCTGGTGCTGCGCGATGGCATCGGCATGGCGCTGCTCATGTCGCTGCTCAATCAGCGACCGGGACTGAACCTCAATGGAACCGACCTGATTCCGCGCATCCTGGGCCGGTATTCAGGCGCGCCGATCGCCCTGTTTGGAACGCGCGAGCCCTGGCTGGCGAATGCGGCGCAGACCCTCGTTCGCGACCTTGCGCCGGGCGCGTCCTGCGTCATGGCCGATGGCTTTCGCGCCACCGACGAGTACCTGCGCCTGGCCCAGACCCATGCGCCAGAACTGATCATCCTGGGCATGGGCATGCCGCGCCAGGAGATCGTGGCCCTGGCCTTGCGCGCGTCGCTGCATCGGCCGTGCCTGATCGTGTGTGGCGGGGCCATCCTGGACTTTCTGGGGGGGCGCATGCCGCGCGCGCCCAAGGTGTTGCGAAGCCTGGGGCTGGAGTGGGCCTGGCGTCTCGCGCGTGAGCCTCGGCGCCTGTTTCGGCGCTATGTGGTGGGCAATCCGGTGTTTATCGCACGCGCGCTGCGGCTGGCATCTCGGGGCTGGCCCCACTCGCCGAAACAGGACCTGCTGTGAGCCAGGCCACGCACTGGCGCAGCGCCTCGGGGTAAGGCGTCCAGTCCAATTCCAGCGTGCGCCCTGCAGCGTCCGCGTTCATCCGCAGGGTGCTTGACCACAGACGCAGCAGGCCGGGCGAGATCGGATCGGGCCACCGGTGTGCCAGGCCTGCGCGCGCCAGCAGCGTGCGCGTTGCGTGCAGCGGCGGGCCCAGCATCCAGGCGTCGGCTCGCAGTTGCAGCGGGCGGATGCGGCGCACCGGGATGTGCCCCAGCGCAAGCGCCAGATCGGTGAACCACGCGTTCCAGCGCGGGCTGTCGGGTGCGGCGAGGTTGAAGGTGCACACCGGGTCCGAAGCCGCGTTGGCATCGGGTGTCTGCAGGGCTTGCAGGATGGCGCGGCATACATCGTCCACGGTGACGCCGTGCGACCAGCCGTCACCCAGCTCGCCCAGGTCACCCAGGCGTCCCTGCGCCAGCCAGCGCGCGATTCGTCCGACCCACAGCGCGCTGCCTGGGCCCCACACGCAGCCTGGGCGCAGCACGGTCAGGCGCGTGGCCGGCGCCATTCCATCCGATGTGTGCGCCAGCGTGCGCAGGGCTCGCTCGGCCTCCTGCTTGGCGCGCGCGTACCACCCCTGGGGTCGGCCCCAGGCACTGGCTTCGTTCACGGGTCCCTGACGGTCGCCATAGACCGCCATGCTGCTCACATGCACCACCCTCGGCACCTGCGCTGTACGCGCCGCCCGCGCCAGCGCCCAGGCACCACCGGCAATGGCAGACGCGCTGCCGGCTACGCAGTTCACCACGGCATCGACGCTGCGCAAAGTCTGCGTGAGCGCCGCCACGTCGCGCGTGTCCAGACGCAGCCCGGAGCCGCTTGCGCCGCGTGACGCAGCGATCGGTGTGCAATCGGTGCGCGCGTGCATCAGGGCCATGAGGCGGGTGCCGATGTAGCCGGTGCCGCCGATCACCAAGACCTTCATGCGGGCATCTCCAGATGGGGGCTGGCGATCGACGCCCCATCGGGTCGCAGCGTGCACGCCAGGTGATCGGCCAAGCGCAGCGAAAGGGCCAGCAGGGTCAGTGTCGGATTGGCCTGGCTGCTGGTGGGAAACACTGCGCTGCCTGCGATGTACAGGTTGGCGACGTCATGCACCCGCGCGTTCGAGTCGACCACGCTGGTGCGAGGGTCCCGGCCCATGCGGGCGGTGCCGATATGGTGGCCGCCGTATGCGCCGTAGCGAAGCAGGTCGTCCTCCAGGCGCGCAGGCTCGATCTGCAGCTGGCCCACGCCGCTGCGCGCGAACTCAGTGGCCAGGATGTCCAGGGTGCGGCCGATCGAGGCGATGTCCTCGGGTCGGTAGCGCCAGTCAACCTGCAGTCGGCGCATGCCCAGACCGTCCACGGCATGGGCCAGCCTCACGCGGCTCTCGGGATGGGGCTGCTGCTCGCCCTGAACCTCTAGGCTGAAGCGGTTGGTTCGGTTAGACAGGATCACCGAGGGGAACTTGCGCTGGGCCAGGGTGCGGTGCGTGAGCCAGTGCGATAGGAAGGCGAGGGTGTCGGGCGCATCGCTCACCATATTCAGCGCATGGCGCGCAATGCGGCTTGCCGATAGGGCGCTGCCGTCATGCAAGCGGCGGGCGTATTCGTAGGAGATGAGGCGCCGCGCCAGAAACAGCCCGGAGAGCACCCCGCTGCGGTGCGCTGGATCCGCGATGCGCGGAAAGTGCAGGCGCGCCACCGCATTGAGCAGCCCCTCGCGGCGCTGCGAGGCAGCGCGGATCGACAGTCTGCGGCGGCAGTACACGCCCTCGGGTGACACCTCATAGCCATGGCGCACATCGCGCACAGGCCCCCGCAGCGTGAGCATGTCCAGATTGCCCGCGATATGGCACATG
>CANGSD010000236.1 GCA_947455875.1 Comamonadaceae bacterium | reverse complement strand
CGAAACGCTCTGGGTGTTCAGCAGATCCCTCCCAACATCGCGCTGTATGGCCTGTCCTTGATCCTCACCGCCTATGTCATGGCGCCGATCGGCCAGCGCATTTACGAGACCACCCTGAAGTCGCCGGTGAATACCAAGAGCGTCGAGAGCGTGATCACCGCCGTGCGCAAAGGCGCGGAGCCGATGCGCGCTTTTCTGGAAAAAAATAGCAAGCCCGAGCAGCGTGATTTCTTTGTGCGCACGACCCAGAAGATCTGGGGGGCCGAGATGGCTGCCGACGTAAAGCCCAATGATTTTCTGGTGCTGATGCCCGCGTTTCTGGTGGGTGAACTGACATCGGCCTTCCAGATCGGATTTCTGATTTACCTGCCTTTTCTGGTGATTGATCTGATCGTCTCCAACATCCTGCTGGCGCTGGGAATGATGATGGTCTCGCCAGTCACCATCACCCTGCCCCTGAAGCTGTTCCTCTTCGTGGCCGTCGATGGCTGGACGCGATTGATCCATGGCCTGGTTCTGACCTATGCCTAAAACGCAATGGACATCTCCGACCTGACCAATCACCTCATCAAAGCGATGTACCTCACGCTTTGGTTGTCGTTGCCGCCCATCATCGTGGCCTCGGTGGTGGGCACGCTGTTTTCGCTGTTTCAGGCCTTGACGCAGGTGCAGGAACAGACCCTGTCGTTCGCCGTCAAGCTGATCGCCGTCATGGCGACGCTGGCTCTCACCGCGGGCTGGGTGGGCGGTGAGCTTTTCAATTACACGGTCGTGGTGCTGGAGGCCTTGCCCCAGCTGGGTCGATAGGCGCGCCATGCCCGGTGGGAACGCGTTCGGCGACGTCACCTCCTTTTTGCTGGCGCTGGCTTGGACCGTGCCGCGGATCCTGGGCGTGTTTGTGGTGCTCCCGATCTTTCCGCGCAGCGTCCTGCCCGGGATGCTGCGACTGGGCGTGGCAGCGGGTTTCGGGCTGGTGGTGGCGCCCAGCCTGATCCCCTTGATGAAGGGCGTGAGCCTGGATGCCACGCAGATCGGGCTGTTGGTGGTCAAGGAGGCTTTTGTCGGATTTGTCTTGGGCTGCCTGATCGCCGTGCCGTTCTGGGCGTTCGAGGCGATCGGGTTTCTGGTGGACAACCAACGCGGGGCGAGCATCGCCAGCACCCTCAATCCCTTGACGGGAAACGACAGCTCGCCTTTAGGGATTTTGTTCAACCAGGCCTTCATCGTGTTCTTCTTCATCAGCGGGGGGTTTCTGCTGATGCTGGAGGTTCTGTATGAGAGCTTTCGCCTGTGGGGGGTGTTCACCTGGTTCCCGCACTTTCGTGCGGAGTCGGTGCCGGTGCTGATTCACCAGATCCTGCGATTGGTCGAACTGAGCTTGCTGCTGTCCGCGCCCATGATCGTGGCGATGTTCCTGGCCGAGATGGGCCTGGCACTCGTGAGCCGCTTTGTGCCGCAGCTGCAGGTGTTCTTTCTCGCAATGCCGATCAAGAGCGCCTTGGCTTTCCTGGTCCTGGTTCTTTATTTTTCGACGATCCTGGATTACAGCCGTGACCTGATCGAGCAAACGCCCAGGACGCTGCAGCTTCTCGACGAGCATTGGCGTGCACCCGCCCAGGAGGCGCGGTGAGCGAGAAGACCGAAAAACCCACACCGACCAAGCTGCGCAAAGCGCGCGAGGAAGGACAGGTCGCTCACAGCAAAGACCTGACGCAGACCGTATTGACAGCCGCGCTTCTAGGCTACTTGCTGATGGACGCCAACGCGATCGGCCGACGCCTGTCCGACATGCTGGTGATGCCTGCGTCCCTGATGTCGATGGAGTTCGAGGCAGCTTTGAATGTACTGGCGCTGGAGATGGGGCGCAGCTTCGTCGCGCTGTTGATGCCAGTCATCCTCATCGTCATCGTCCTGGGTTTGGTGGTGGAGATGGCGCAGACCGGCATGCTGTTCGCCTTCAAGGCGCTCAAGCCTTCAGGCAAGAAGCTCAATGTGGTCCAGAACGTGCAGAACATGTTCGGCAAGAAGGGGCTGATGGAGTTCCTCAAATCCGTCCTGAAGATCGTGGTGCTGTCGGCGGTCATCTTCTGGACGCTGCGCCGCGAGCTGCCCACGCTTTTGACCTTGCCTCAAGGAGATATCGTGGGCGTGGGGGTGGCGTTGGGTACGCTGATGGCCAGCATGTTCATGCAGATTGGTCTGGCCTATGCCGTGATTGCGGCGGCCGATTTCGCCTGGCAGCGACATCACTACATGAAGCAGCAGATGATGTCGATCGACGAAGTGCGGCGCGAGTACAAGGAGCAGGAGGGTGATCCGCATATCAAGCATGAACGTCGGCACCTGCACCAGCAGATGCTGCAAGAGGAGGCGGTGAACGGCGCGCGTTCCTCGTCGGTTCTGATCACCAACCCCATCCACCTGGCCATGGCGATTCGCTACCGGCCGGGCCAAGATCCCTTGCCGATCTTGCTGGCCAAGGGCGAGGGGGCTCTGGCCGCCCGCATGGTGCGAGCTGCGCGTGAGGCCGGCGTACCGATTCTGGAGAACGTGCCCTTGGCCTGGGAGTTGATGCGCCGGGGGACGATCTCCGAGTACATCCCGCAGGACCTGTTGGCGCCGGTCGCCGAAGTGCTCCGGGTCGTGCTCGCGCGTCAACCGGCGTCAGGGCAATAGGTCATGGCCGGCACCGCCCTCGCATCCCCGCAGCACCCTGTCTTGACTGCCTACGTGGCGCGTCACGCCTTAGATCCATCCGCCTTTCTGGCGGATGGATCTTTGAGCCTCATCGTCGATGCCGCGTACCGCGTGCAGGTGCGTCCGTTTCCAGGGGAGCGGCTGGTGATGCAGGCCTTGTTGTTGGATGTCAGCCGCTTCGAGACCCGAGAGCGAGAGGACATTCTGGTGAGCCTGCTGCGGTATGCCGCCGCAACCGTGCGTGGCTTTGCGGCCGGTCTGGCCTTGGACGGCGCATCCTCCTGGCTGGTCTTGCAGCAGGCACTGTCGCCGCCCATCGATGTGCGGCGACTGGAAACTGAGTTGACGGATTTCGTGAGTGTGCAGGCGTTCTGGCGGGAGCGCTGCGCGCAGGAGGTCAAGCGACGCCATGCATGAACCTTGGATGAAACGCGGGTGGGCAGGTGTGCGCCGATGCATGGCGCAGTGCCTGGGGTGGCGCCCCTGGGTGGTCTGCCTGGGCTTGTGGACGATGAGCGCGGTGGCGGGCCCGCCGCCCTGGCCGGCCTCGGCCTACAGCTATTTTGCGCAGGGCACGCGCCTGGAGACTGTGCTCGCCGACTTTGTAGCCGGCTTCAGCCTGAGCCTGTCGATACAGCCCGGGGTGACCGGCACGGTGACCGGGCGCTTCACCACGGCCACGCCCACCGAGTTTCTCTCGCGCCTAGGGGGGATGTACGGCTTTTCCTGGTACACGCATGCGGGCGTGCTGCATGTGAGCAAGGCCAACGACATGGTCACGCGCAGCCTGCCGATTCCCGGCGGGGGTCTGGCCCAGGTGCGTGCGACCTTGACCGAGCTGGGTGTCGTGGATCCGCGCTTTGGCTGGGGCGAGCTGCCAGATCACGG
>CANGSD010000235.1 GCA_947455875.1 Comamonadaceae bacterium | reverse complement strand
TACATGCTGCAGGCCAAGCCGGGCGCTTATGTGTTCATCGGCAATGGCGACGGCGCGCACCGCGAGATGGGGCATGGCGGCGGTCCGTGCATGCTGCACAACCCCAGCTACGACTTCAATGACGATCTGATCCCGCTGGGCGCCACCTACTGGGTGCGCCTGGCCGAGGCCTGGCTGGCACGCACGCGCGCCTGAAACCGGTTTTAGGCGGCCTCGCGCCGCTGCGCGATCTCCAGCAGGCCGTCGAAGATCAGGCTTTCGACCAGCTCGAAGGGCACCGACATCGAAGGCGCCATCTTCCAGCCGGCGCCGCCGGTCATGATGCACACGGGCGACTCGCCACAGTGCTGGCGCAGGTGTTGCACCATCCGCTCGATCGCGCCCGCAATCGCATAGGTGCCGCCGCTGGTGAGTGCGTCGCTGGTGTTGGTGGGAAATTCACGCACCTCGCCGGTGGGCACGTGCAGGCCCGCAGTGCCGGATTCGAGGGCGCGCAGCATGATGCCGTGCCCGGGCAGGATCAGACCGCCCAGAAAGCGGCCGTCCGGGCTGATCGCCTCGACGGTAACGGCAGTGCCGACCATGACGACCACGATGGGCCGCGCTGGCCCCTGGGCCAACACGCGCTGCCGCGCGCCGATCATGGCGACCCAGCGATCGGCTCCTAAGCGGGTGGGATGGTCGTAGCCATTGACCAGACCGGCCTCGGACGCACTGGCATGCACCCAGCGGGGCGCGATGTCCCACAGTTCTTCCATCTGCTCGCGCACACGGATCTTGACCGCGTCGGCGGCGACGGCGCAACCGAGCATCTGCTGCGGCGCGGGCAGGTCACGCCAGGGCCCGCCCGAGAGCCGGTCGATGTTTTCCAGGAACTCGGCGCCCTGGGCCAAAGCCAGCGCGCCCGGGCGGGCGCGCTCGTAGAGCGCCCACTTCAGGCGGGTATTGCCCACATCGATGGCGAGAAACATGTCTTCTTCCAAACCTCAAATCGACCCGGATCATCTCAGATCGCGCCGATCCAGCAGGCGCGCTGGATGGCCGCCAGCTTGTTATCGACCTTGAGTTTGGCCATGGCATTGGCCAGGTGGTAGTTCACGGTCCGCTCGGTGCAGACCATCTGGTCGGCGCTTTCGCGGGCGGTCAAGCCGTTGAAGGCGAGCATCAGGCATTGTCGCTCGCGCGGACTGAGGCACGCATGCGCCTGCGCGATGCAGCGTTTGACCACGGGCCAGACATTGAGGGCGGACCACACCAGCATGGCTGCATCAGCGCGACCGGCCAGCTCGCGCGGGCTGAACATGAAGCACTCAAAGGCGCGGTTGGCCGGCAGCGGGAACTCGACCCGCACCATGGTCTGAAAGCCGTGAGCCAGGGCCAGCACCCGCCAGCGCGAGGCCTCGAGCTGGCCGCTGTGGGCGATGTGCTGCCAGGCGACAAGCGGGGCGTCGGACTCGCGCCACGGGGCGCCAAACTCCTGAGTCTCGGCCAGGGCGCAAACCATGTCGGCGACCGAGGGAGGGTGCACACACAGCGCGTGGCGATCGGCGTTTCCGCCGAGTCGGTCAGGCCCTAACACCGCGACAGCTTCGACCGCGAACTCGCTCAGCGCCGCCAGCCAATCGCTCAGGATGGTCTCCAGACTGACGTTGTGACGGCTTGTTCGATGAATCACTTTGAATCCATACCTGGGTTTGAGATAGTCCCATATCATTACAAATTGGCGGCCGGCTGTTGCGGCTGGGGTGACCACGCCAACCCCCTCATCCTTTTGAAAAAGATCAAGTATGCGAACGCGCCCGTTCGTGATCGATACGATCACCCGGCCCCTGGTCGAGCCCATCCTGCACCCCTCCCCCTGGCGGATTCGGGCGCTGGGGTTCTCCACGGCATTCGGGCATCTGTTTTTCTATGTGGTCTGGACCGACCTGGTTCCCCAGCCCTATGAACGTCTGTGGCAACGCCTGGGCGTGAGCCTCCTGGGTGTCCTGCTGCTTACCGTGCCGGCCCTGCAGGCACAGCCCCCCGGGCGCGTGGCGACGATCGCCCTGAGCGCGATCTTCTGGCTCACCCTACCCGTGTACTTCACCTGGATGTACCTGTGCAACGAGCGCAACGCCGTCTGGTTCGCGTCGATGGCGACCATGTTCCTGATCTACTACCACCTGACCGATTGGCGCATCGCGACGGTCGGCATCGTCTGCGGCATCCTTGTCGGTACGGGCTTGTTCAAGTTCTCCGGGCCCACCGTGGCGCCTGCGCCGAATGAACAGGTGATCATGCATCTGGTCGTCTTCGGGTTCGCTTGGTACATGGGTCTGATGCTGAGCATCTCCTCCTCGAGCCTGCGACGCGAGCAGATCAAGCAGGCCCTCGGAACCATGGGCATCATGGCCCACGAGTTGCGCACGCCGCTGTCCACCATGGCGCTAGTCGGCGACGCCCTGCTGACGGAAGCACGCACGGCGCCCGGGCGTACCGAGCAGCGGATTGAACAATTGACCGCGCGGCTGCATACAACGGTGCGACGCATGAACCGTCAGATCGACATGCAGATCGCCAACGCACGGCTGATGGAGCTCCCGCGCAGCAAGGAGATCGTCATCGCATCGCAGGTGGTTCGCGATGCAGTGACAGGATTCCCATACCGGAACGCCGTCGAGCGCGAGTGTGTGCAGGTCCATGTGGCGCATGATTTCAGCTTCCATGCATCGGAAGCGCTGTTCAAGCAGGTCATCGAAAACCTGGTGAAGAACGCCTTGCACGCGTTGGCCGCCCTGCCTCGGGCTCCCAAGCAGGGCGACTTGCGCTTGGAGATTGATAGCGCCTGGCCCCATGGGCGCAAAGGTCGCATCTGCATCGTCGACCGCGGTCGGGGTATCAGCCCCGAGCTGCAGACGCGCCTGTTTCAACCCTTCGTATCGACCAACCAGAACACCGGGCACGGTCTGGGACTGGCGTTCTGCCAGCGCGTGATTCACACGGCGCAAGGTCGTATCCAGGTTCAATCCGAAGTGGGTCACGGAGCCCGCTTCATCATCGAACTGCCCAAACTATGAGTTTTCCCTTATTTCACCGACCTGGCAGCGTCTTGTTCCTAGATGACGACCCTGCGTATTTGCAGATTCTCGCGACGGTCTTGCCGCAGTGGTGGCATGTGCGCATGTTCATGCGACCCGCGCGCTGCATCTATGCCTTGCTTGATGAGCCGCGTCTATGGGAGCAGGACCGGCGCCGGCACCAGCACATGGTCGACCTATGGCGTCAAGGAAAACCGCTGATCCCGCAGATCCTGAACTACTGGGCCCAAACGCCAGATCGCTACGCGCTCACCCAGGTCAGCGTGGTCGATTTCTCCATGCCCGGGATGGACGGACTTCAATTTCTGAGTGAGTTGCGAAACTGGCCTGGCGCGAGGATCCTGCTGACCGGGCAAGCGGACGAACGCGTGGCGGTGGGCGCCTTCAACCGGGGGCTGATCGACCACTACATTCCCAAGCAGTCGGCGGATGTCGCAGCGCGCTTGATCGACGCGGTCGGCGCCCTATCGGGTCGGGCACTGGAATCCCATAGCGCGATCTGGCGCTCGAC
>CANGSD010000234.1 GCA_947455875.1 Comamonadaceae bacterium | reverse complement strand
GCCAACTACGGAGAAAAGCCGGTGCAGCGCGCCTGCGCTGCCGCCGACCGAACCGGCCACGCGATGCTGCACACGCTCTATCAGCAAAACGTCAAGGAAAAAACCAACTTCTTCGTTGAGTGGATGGCGCTCGATCTGATCCGCGACGCTGACGGCGACGTGGTGGGTGTGACCGCGCTCGAGATGGAAACTGGCGAGGTCTATATCCTGGAGGCCAAGACCACGCTGCTGGCCACTGGCGGCGCCGGCCGGATTTTTGCCGCATCGACCAACGCCTTCATTAACACCGGCGACGGCCTGGGCATGGCAGCGCGCGCCGGCATCCCGCTCGAAGACATGGAGTTCTGGCAGTTCCACCCCACCGGCGTGGCCGGCGCCGGCGTGCTGCTGACCGAAGGCTGCCGCGGCGAAGGCGCGATTTTGCTCAACAGCAACGGCGAGCGCTTCATGGAGCGCTATGCGCCCACGCTCAAAGACCTGGCGCCGCGCGACTTTGTCTCGCGCTGCATGGACCAGGAGATCAAAGAAGGGCGTGGCTGCGGCCCCAACAAGGACTACGTACTTCTCAAGCTCGACCACCTGGGCGCCGAGACCATCCACAAGCGTCTGCCCTCGGTCTACGAAATCGGCGTGAACTTCGCCAACGTCGACATCACCCGCGAGCCGATTCCCGTGGTGCCCACCATCCACTACCAGATGGGTGGCATCCCCACCAACATCCACGGCCAGGTCGTGGTGCAGACGCCCAACGACCACAACGCGGTCGTCAACGGTCTGTATGCGGTGGGCGAGTGCTCCTGCGTCAGCGTGCACGGCGCCAACCGCCTGGGCACCAACTCGCTGCTGGACCTGCTGGTGTTCGGTCGCGCCGCCGGCAACCACATCGTTGAATTCAACGACAAGCACAAGAACCACAAGCCCCTGCCGGCCGATGCCGCGGACCTCACCCTGGAGCGCCTGAATCGCCTGGAGAGCGCCGCCTCGGGCGAATACGCCCAGAACGTGGCCAACGACATCCGCGCCGCCATGCAGCAGCACGCGGGCGTGTTCCGTACCCAGGCCAGCATGGACGAGGGCGTCACCAAGATCGCCGCCCTGCGCGAGCGCGTCAACGCCATCGGCCTGAAAGACACCTCCAAGGTGTTCAACACCGCCCGCATCGAAGCGCTCGAGGTCGAGAACCTGATCGAATCCGCCCAGGCCACCATGGTGTCCGCCGCCGCCCGCAAGGAGTGCCGTGGCGCCCACACCGTGAACGACTACGAGCGCCCCGTCGACGACCCGGTCACCCCCATGGGCCGCAACGACGCCGAGTGGATGAAGCACACCCTCTGGCACAGCGCCAATAACAGCCTGACCTACAAGCCGGTCAAGCTCACGCCGCTGACCGTCGAGAGCGTGCCGCCCAAGGTCCGCACCTTCTGAGTGCTAGGTTGTCTTACGTACTTCACGCCACGTCCCGCCCCCTCTAGATTCAGAGCCTGTCATGCAAAAACGCACCTTCCAGATCTACCGCTACGACCCGGACAAGGACGCCAAGCCCTATATGCAAACCATCGAGATCGAACTCGATGGCAACGAGCGCATGCTGCTGGACGCCCTGATGAAGCTCAAGGCGCAAGATCCCTCGCTGTCGTTTCGCCGCTCCTGCCGCGAGGGCGTGTGCGGCTCCGATGCGATGAACATCAACGGCAAGAACGGCCTGGCGTGTCTGACCAACATGAACACGCTGCCGGGCACCATCGTGCTCAAGCCGCTGCCCGGTCTGCCGGTGGTGCGTGACCTGATCGTCGACATGACGCAGTTCTTCAAGCAGTACCACTCAATCAAGCCCTACCTGGTCAACGACACCATCCCGCCCGAGAAAGAGCGCCTGCAATCCCCCGAGGAGCGCGACGAACTCAACGGCCTGTACGAGTGCATCTTGTGCGCCAGCTGCTCCACCAGCTGCCCCAGCTTCTGGTGGAACCCCGACAAGTTCGTCGGCCCGGCCGGCCTGCTGCAGGCCTATCGCTTCATCGCCGACAGCCGCGATCAGGCCACTGCCGACCGTCTGGACAACCTCGAAGACCCCTACCGCCTGTTCCGATGCCACACCATCATGAACTGCGTGGACGTCTGCCCCAAGGGCCTGAACCCCACGATGGCGATCGGCAAGATCAAGGAAATGATGGTGCGCCGCGCCGTCTAAACACGACGCTTGCACCCACGAGGCCATGCCCGAACTCGCCGCACCCGACGACCTGCTGGACGAGCGGTCCCTGAGCAAGCTCAAGTGGCGATGCCGCCGCGGCCTGCTCGAAAACGACCTGCTCATCGAGCGGTTCTTCCAGCGGCACGAGGCGAATCTCACTGTCCGCCAGGCGCAGGGGCTGAACACGCTCATGGACCTGTCCGACAATGACCTGCTGGATCTGTTGCTGCGGCGGCGGCAACCCGAAGGCGAACTCGCCACCGCCGATGTGAACGACGTGCTCCAGATGCTGCGCACCTGATTTCAAGAGAGAACCGAAATGAAACTCGCCAACAACAAAGCCACCTTGTCGTTCTCCAACGGCAGCCCCGCGGTCGAACTGCCTGTGTACGCGGGCTCGGTCGGCCCCGACGTGATCGACATCCGCAAGCTGTACGCGCAGACCGGCATGTTCACCTACGACCCGGGCTTCCTGTCCACAGGTTCGTGCCAGTCCAACATCACCTACATCGACGGTGACAAGGGCGAATTGCTCTATCGCGGCTACCCTATCGAGCAACTGGCCACCCAGTGCGACTTCCTCGAGACCTGCCACCTGCTGCTGTATGGAGAGCTGCCCGACGCCGCCGGCAAGGCCGACTTCACCAAGCGCGTGACCATGCACACCATGGTCAACGAGCAGATGCAGTTCTTCCTGCGGGGCTTCCGCCGTGACGCGCACCCGATGGCGGTCATGACCGGCCTGGTGGGCGCCCTGTCGGCCTTCTATCACGACAGCACCGACATCAATAACCCGGAGCATCGCGAGATTGCGGCCATCCGCCTGATCGCCAAAATGCCCACGCTGGTCGCCATGGCCTACAAGTACAGCGCGGGCCAGCCGTTCATGTACCCCAAGAACAGCCTCTCCTACGCCGGCAACTTCATGCACATGATGTTTGCCACGCCTTGCGAGGAGTACAAGCCCGACGACGTGCTGGTGCGCGCCCTCGACCGCATCTTCATCCTGCACGCTGACCACGAACAAAACGCCTCCACGTCCACCGTGCGTTTGTGCGGCTCGTCGGGCACCAACCCCTTCGCCGCCATCGCTGCCGGCGTGGCCTGCCTGTGGGGCCCCGCCCACGGCGGCGCCAACGAGGCTTGCCTCAACATGCTCAGTGAAATTCAGCAGGCGGGTGGCGTGGCCAAGATCGGCGAATTCATCAAGCTGGCCAAGGACAAGAACTCCGCGGTCAAGCTCATGGGCTTTGGTCACCGCGTGTACAAAAACTACGACCCACGCGCCAAACTGATGCAAGAGACTTGCGACGAAGTTTTGAAAGAATTGGGCCTCGAAAACGACCCGCTGTTCAAGTTGGCCAAGGCCTTGGAAAAGATTGCTCTGGAAGACGATTACTTCG
>CANGSD010000233.1 GCA_947455875.1 Comamonadaceae bacterium | reverse complement strand
GCGCGAATCCAATGACCCACTTGCGCCGCACCAGCGCCCATTTGAGCAATGGCCCATACAGGCCCTTGCAGGTCAGCACGAGTCGGTTGTCGTGGTGCGGCAGCTTGCGTCGCAGGATCCAGTACGCCAGCAGCGGCACCAGGGTGAGCGAGAACAACAAGGCGCCCACCAGGGCGGCGGTGACCGACAGCGCCATGGGCTCGAAGATCCGCCCCTCATGCCGCTCCAGCGCGAAGATGGGAATGTGGGCCGCGATGATGATCAGCATCGAGAACAAGGTGGGCCGACCGACCTCGCTGGCCGCATCCAGGATCACCTGCCTTCGCTCGCTCTCCTTCATGTCCTCGCCTTGCTGCGAGAGTCGATAGAGGATGTTCTCGACGACGATCACTGCGCCGTCCACGATGATGCCGAAGTCCAAGGCGCCGAGCGACAGCAGGTTCGCCGGCACGCCCATGATCTTCAGACCCATGAACGTCGCCAGCAGCGCCAGGGGAATGATCACCACCACCGCGAAGCTGGCGCGCAGATTGCCCAGAAACAGATACAGCACCAGCGAGACCAGCAAGGCGCCTTCCACCAGGTTGCGAAACACGGTGGACAGGGTCTTGCCCATGAGCCAGGTGCGGTCGTAGTAGGGGACGATCTCCACGCCGGTCGGCAGGCCGCGGGCATTGAGTTCGGCGATGCGGGTCTTGACCGCCTTGAGCACCACGCTGGGGTTTTCGCCTTTGCGCATCACGACGATGCCGGTGACCACGTCGTCGTCATCGTCCTGGCCCACGGTGCCCAGGGGCGGGACCGCGCCGATCTTCACCTGAGCGACGTCGCGCACGAGGATGGGAGTGCTGCCGCGGGTGGCGACGACGATGTTGCCGATGTCGTCGGCCGATTTGAGCAGGCCCAGGCCGCGGATGGCGTATTGCTGCGAGCCGTGGGCGACGTAGCTGCCGCCGGCATTCGCATTGCCGCGGCCCAGGGCATCGAGCAGATGCTGGAAGGTCAGGCGCGTGGCGCGCAGGCGATCGAGATCGGGCTGCACCTCATACTGCTTGATCAGACCGCCCATGGCGACCACGTCGGCCACGCCGGGCACCTGGCGCAGCGCGCGTTCGACTGTCCAGTCTTCGATGGCGCGCAAGTCGGTGGTGTTGTAGCCATCGCCCTTGACGCGGTAACGCATGATCTCGCCCACCGGCGTGGCGTTGGGTGCGATATTGGCTTCGACACCGGGCGGCAGGTCGACCCCGCGCAGGCGCTCATTGACCTGCGCGCGTACGGCCAGGACATCGGCCTTGTCGTCGTAGGTGACGACGGTGAAGGACAGACCGAACTGGGTGTGCGAGAACACCCGGATCGAGTTGGGCAACCCCGACAAGGCCACCTCGATCGGCAAGGTCACCTGCTTTTCGACCTCCTCGGCGGCGCGGCCCGGGTACAGGGAGATCACGGTGACCTGGGTGTCGGTGACGTCGGGGAAGGCCTCGACCGACAGGTTCAGAAAGGACAGCACGCCGGCGATCGCAAACAGCACCGAGCCCAGGACCACCAGCAGCGGCTGGTGCAGCGCGAAATGAATCAGTCGCTTCACCGAGAGGCTCCGGCGCGAGCGGCGGAGGCGGCGCTGGCACCCGCGGCAGCCGGTCGCACAGCGTCCAGCGCGAGTCGGTATTGGCGGGCCAGCATCAGCATGTTCTGGTTCACCACCTGATCGCCCGCGGCCAGGCCGCTGGTGACGAGCGTTTCACCCTGGCCCTGGTAGCCCACGCCGACCTCACGCTGCTCGAAGGTGCCGGGCGCGACTTCCACCATGACCCAATGTGCAGCGCCCTCCAGGCGCACCGCGGGGGTGGGCACCATGACACCGGCGGGCAACTCGCGCGTGATGCGGGCGGTGGCGAGCATCTCGGATTTGAGCAGGCGCTGCGGATTGGCCACCAGGCCCCGTACGCGGATGGTGCGCGTGGCCGGATCGATGAAGTCGCCGGTGGCCATCACACGGCCCTCAAACTTCTGACCCGGCAGGGTGGGCACGATCAGCTCGAAACGGGTGCCCGGCTTGAGCACGCCGACTTCGCTCTCGCGGGCATCAAGCACCACCCAGAGCGAGGACGGATCGCTGATCACGAACAGCGGTGGCACACCGGGCCCGGATTGCTCGGGACGCAACTCTTGCGCTGGTGTGATGTTGCGCTCGACGACGACACCGGCGGTGCCTGCCACAACGGCCAGTCGCTGATCGACGTTGTTGCCCTGGCCGCCGTACAGGCGGACGCGGGCTTCAGCGCGTTGCACCTCGGCACGGGCGCGCGCCGCATCGGCCTCGGCCTGCTCCAGGTCCTTGCGGGCCACAACGCCCGCTTCGAACAGCTGGCGCTGACGGCTCAAGGCGTTCTGTGTGAGTTGTGCATCGGCCTGGGCCTTGGCGGTGTCGGCCTGGGCCACGCCGAATTCGGGCGAGGCGACTTGCGCCAGCGCGCTGCCAGGTCGCACGGTCTGACCGACATCGGCATAGACCTGCACGACGCGACCGGCGAACGCCGGGTAGATGCGCTGGGTGCGGTCCTCGTTCCAGACCAGACGCGCGGGCAGATCGACGGTGAGCGTGCGCGCCGGTGTGGCGGCCACCCGACCCAGTTGCAGCAGTTGCGGATGTCCTGCGGGAAAGCGCAGCTGCTGGCCCTGGAGCACAGGGTCGGCGGGCGCGGGTGCGACAGGGTCGGCAGGCTTGCCGCCGCAGGCAGCCAGGGCCACGGCAGTGGACAGGAGCAAGGGCAGGAGATGGCGATTCACGTGCGCAGTCCGATCAAGGGGTCGTGGCGGTCTGGCGCAGCTGCCAGGCCGTGTGGGCGCGGGCGTGGTCTGCGCGCGCCGACAGTTCATCGAGCAGCACGGCGCGCAGGGTGCGTCGGGCTTCGATCAGGTCGGTCAGGGTCAGTGCGCCCTGGGTGTAAGCCAGTTCGGCCATCGCCGCGACCCGGCGGGCGCGCGGCACGATGTGGGTCTCGAAGTCGGTGCTGCGGGCGCTGGCATTGCGCAGATCTTCCAGCAGCCGGTTCGCCTCGGCCTCGGCGGCACGACGTACTTTCTCAAGTTGGTCCTGCGATTGCGCGAGAGCGGCCTGGGCGCGGGCGATCTCGCCCTCAAAACCATAGGCGCCGCCGACGCCACCGAGCGGCATCTGCAGGCGCAGCTCGATGAGTCGGCGCGAGGTGCCGGGAAAGTGGTCGATGGAGGCGCCGACGGTGACATCGTTCTTGCGCAGGGCCGCAGCGTTATCGAAAGCCGCCTGTGCCGCCTGCACGCGCTCGCGGGCGGCGCGCACATCGGGGCGTTGCTCGATATCGGGTGCGTAGGCGGGCACGGGAGCGACTGCGGGCCAGTCGGCCTCGACACGCAGGTCGCCGCGCAAGCCGGTGAGTTGGGTGAGCGCGAGCAGCGTGCGCTGGCGTTCGGTCTGCGCCGCGCGCAAATCCGCCTCGGCGCGACGCGCCTCGATTTCGGTGCGCAGGGTGTCTTGCTGCGAGAGGTCGCCCGCACGCAGGCGGCGCTGGGCGGCCGCGGCCAGTTCGGCGGCGCTGCGCTCCAGGGCAGTGACTTGCACGATCCGCTCTT
>CANGSD010000232.1 GCA_947455875.1 Comamonadaceae bacterium | reverse complement strand
TGCGCTCAATGGCTTGCAGGCCGCTGGTCATCTCCATTTCGCGCACCTCGTGGCCGCGCGTTGTCAGGGCCTCCACAGAGGTGCGCTTAAAGCGCTGGGCCTCCAGCAAAGTGGGGCCCCCCAACGAGCCGAAGTTGGGCAGGTTGATCGCCTGCTGCGCGTTCAGGCCCCAGCCCAGGGTGCCCACCAGCGTCTTGGCGGTGAAGTGGATGATCAACGCGCCGCCGGGGCTGCCAGCGGTCATCACGAGCTGGCCGGTGGCCTTGTCGAACACCAGCGTGGGCGACATCGAGGAGCGCGGGCGCTTGCCGGCCTGCACGCGGTTGGCGATGGGGCGGCCTTGCGCGTCGGCGGGTGCGAAGCTGAAGTCGGTCAGTTCGTTGTTCAAGAGGAAGCCGCCGCTGCGACCCGGTGTGGTGGTGACCATCTGGCGCGCGCCGAACTGGTCTTCGATGGTGGTGGTCATGGCCAGCGCCTGGCCGTAGCCGTCGACGATGGACAGGTGCGAGGTGCCGAACTCGAGCTGCTCGGGCATCGGTGCCTGGGCGGATTTGTCGCCGCCGGGCGTGCCGGGCTCGGCCACCTTCATGCTCTGAGGGCCGATCAGGCGCGCGCGTGTGGCCAGATAGGCGGGTTCGAGCAGGCTGCTCCAGCGGCCCGCTGGTGGCGCAGTGAAGTCGGGGTCGGCCACGTACTGGGCGCGATCGGCGAAGGCCAGGCGCGCGGCCTCGGTATAAAAGTGCAGCCAGTCGGCCGAGGGCAGGCCGTCTTGCAGGGGCATCGAGGCGGCGGGGGTGTGTTGCAAGATGCCCAGAATCTGGCCGATGGCGATGGCGCCCGAGCTGGGCGGCGGAAAGCCGCAGACCCGCCAGTCGCGCCCGCTGGCGCGCCAGTCGTGGCACAGGGCTGCGCGCTTTTGAGGTTGGTAGGCGGCCAAGTCGGCCAGGGTCATCGCCCCTGGGTTGGTGGGGTGCTGGCGCACCTTGGTGACGATGGCCTGCGCGATGTCTCCCTCATGCAAGGCGCGCGCGCCCTCGGCGGCGATGCGGCGCAAGACCACGGCCAATTCCGGGTTGCGCAGCACGGTGCCGACGGCGCGCGGCTCGCCATCGGGCCGGTAGAAGTAGGCGGCGGCCACCGGATCTTTTTTCAGGTGGGCGTCGTTGCGAAGCAGGGTGTGCAGGCGCGGGCTGATCTGAAAGCCCCCTTCGGCCAGCACGATGGCCGGCTGTATCAACTGCGCCCAGGGT
Source organism: Comamonadaceae bacterium (assembly GCA_947455875.1). The sequence continues at coordinate 2,367 of CANGSD010000232.1, read as the reverse complement.
AGACGGCCGTGCTGACGGTGCGCCATTTCGAGCATGCGCACCGCGCCGGGCACGCCGACCGCGCGACCACCCACCACCGCGTCGTAAAAAGGCATCGGTTTGCCGTCGGCTCCGAGGAACAGTTTCTCGTCGACACCTGCGGGAGCGGTCTCGCGTCCGTCAAAGGCCTCGACCTGCTTGCCGTCGTAGTGCAGCAGGAAGGCGCCGCCCCCGATGCCGCTCGATTGCGGTTCGACCAGGGTCAGCACCATCTGCACGGCGATGGCCGCATCGACCGCGCTGCCACCGGCTTGGAGCACCTGGTAGCCCGCGTGAGCGGCCAGTGGGTTGGCGGCGGCTACGGCGAAGCGCCGGGTGGACCAGCCGGGCTTCTCGGTGATGCCGGAGGCCGCCTCGGGCAACAGGGGCGGCTGGTAGGTGAGGGCGGGGGGCGTGCGATCCGGCGCGGACGCAGGTGCGGATGCGGGCGGGGTCGGGACGCTGGGGCAGGCGGCCAGCACGAGGCTGGCGATCAGGAGGGACAGGCGCAAGGTCATGGCGGCGTCGGCAAGGTGGGACGCCCATGGTAGCCCCGGCAGTGGCCCTGTGGGGTCGAGCTTGCCGGGGACCGCGCACTTAGCGCGGTGCGAGGCGGATCGCGCCGTCCAGGCGAATCACTTCGCCATTGAGCATGTCGTTCTCAAAGATGTGGCGGGCCAGCTTGGCGTAGTCCTGGGGCGTGCCCAGACGGGAGGGGAAGGGCACGGCCGCAGCCAGCGCGTCTTGCACGTCTTGGGGCATGCCGAACATCATGGGCGTGCCGAAGATGCCGGGTGCGATGGTCATGTTGCGGATGCCGTTACGCGCGAGGTCGCGGGCGATGGGCAAGGTCATGCCGACGACGCCGCCCTTGGTGGCGCTGTAGGCGGCCTGGCCGATCTGGCCGTCATAGGCCGCCACCGAGGCGGTGGAGACGATGCAGCCTCGCTCGCCGGTGGACTCGGGTTCGTTCTTGCACATGGCTTCAGCAGCCAGGCGGATCATGTTGAAGGTGCCGATCAGGTTGACGGCCACAACCTTGGTGAACACGCCCAGGTTGTGGGCGCCGTTCTTGCCGACGGTTTTTTCGGCGGGGGCAATGCCCGCGCAGTTCACGAGGCCCATGAGCTTGCCCAGGGACAGAGCCTTGGCCACCACAGCCTGGCCGTCGGCTTCGCTGCTCACGTCGCACTTGACGAAGGTGCCGCCGATTTCCTTGGCGATGGTCTCGCCCTTTTCGACCTGCATGTCGGCGATGACCACCTTGCCGCCCGCCTGGGAGAGCATGCGTGCCGTGCCTTCGCCCAGACCCGAGGCGCCGCCGGTGACGATGAAGACCTTGCCGCTGATATCCATGTGAACTCCTGAGAGATGTGACGTTGACGTAAACGTCACATTATCGCGGCTTACTTGAAGCCGACGCGATCGAGCATCTGCTGCACCTTGACGGCGTGGGCGCCGACGGTCGACAGCGGGAGGGTCTCGGCCTTGAAGGTGCCGTTGGGCGTGCCGCTCATGGCCTGCAGGGCGGGGTTGTTGACCTTCACACCCCGGGCGGTGGGCCATTCGTTGTTGCCGTCGGCGAAATAGGCCTGGGCCTCGGGGCTGGCCAGGTATTCCAGGAACTTCACGGCGGCGGCGGTGTTCTTGGCGTGGTGGGCCACGGCGCCGCCGGCGATGTTCAGGTGGGTGCCCCAGGTGGCCTGGTTGGGAAAGACCACGCCGACCTTGTCCATCAGGGCCTTGTCTTCGGCACTGTTGGAGCGCAGAAGTCGGGCGATGTAGTAGGTGTTGCTCACGGCGATCTGGCATTCGCCTGCACCCACGGCCTTGATCTGGTCGGTGTCGCCGCCCTTGGGGTTGCGCGCGAGGTTGGCCACGATGCCCTTGAGCCATTCCTCGGTCTTCTTGTCGCCCAAATGTTCGGTCATGGCGGCGAACAGGGACAGGTTGTAGGGGTGCGAGCCGGAGCGGATGCAGACCTTGCCCTTGTTCTTGGGGTCGGCCAGTTCCTCGTAGGTATCCACGTCTTCGCGCTTGACCTTTTGCTTGTCGTAGACCACCACGCGCGCGCGGGTGGAAAAGCCGAACCAGGCCGTGCCCTCGGCGCTGGGGGCGGCGCGGTATTGCGCGGGCAGGGCGTCTTCGAGCAGCTTGGACTTGACCGGCTTGAACAGGCCGTCGACCTCGCCCTTGTGCAGGCGGGCCGCGTCGACCAGCAAGATGACGTCGGCCGGCGAGGCGCTGCCCTCGGCCTTCAGACGGGCCAGGATGCCGGCGTCGTCGGCGTCCACGCGCTGGATGCGGATGCCGGTGGCCCGGGTGAAGTTGGCGTAGAGCGCCTCGTCC
>CANGSD010000231.1 GCA_947455875.1 Comamonadaceae bacterium | reverse complement strand
GACTTCAAAACGGGCACCCTTGAAACCGATCAGACGCTACTCAAGTCGCTCATCGTTTTTGCCTGCCTGATGGAAGGTCTGTTCTTCTACGTGGGCTTCACGCAGATTTTGGCGCTGGGCCGCCAGAACAAGATGACCGGTGCGGCCGAGCAGTACCAGTACATCCTGCGCGATGAGTCGATGCACTGCAATTTCGGCATCGACCTCATCAACGCCATCAAGATGGAGAACCCCCATCTGTGGACGGCCGAATTCAAGACCGAGATCCGCGCCCTGTTCATGAAGGCCGTGGAACTCGAGTACCGCTACGCCGAAGACACCATGCCGCGTGGCGTGCTCGGCATGAATGCCTCCATGTTCAAGGGCTACCTGCGCTACATCGCGAACCGTCGCGCCACGCAGATCGGCCTGGAAGCGCTTTTCCCGAACGAGGAAAACCCCTTCCCCTGGATGTCCGAAATGATTGATCTGAAGAAAGAGCGCAATTTCTTCGAAACCCGCGTGATTGAGTACCAGTCGGGTGGCGCGCTTTCCTGGGATTAAAAGGCAACTGCGAGAGTGGTTTTGAGATGAGATTTACCCGCGATGCATGACCGGCCGCAGAGCCAGGCAGCACGCGGGTTACGGTGTTCATAGGGCTGGGCCTCGGTCCAACCCTATGAATCGCTTCGATGCCCACAACGGGTGCGGAGCGCTTCTTCGTTGATGTTGATCAACTTGAACAGGAGATAGTGATGGCAACTGCAAAGAAACCGGCCGCTAAAAAAGCCGCCGCCAAGAAACCGGCCGCTAAAAAAGTAGCCGCTCGTAAGCCCGCCGCCAAGAAGGCCGCCGCCAAAAAGCCGGCAGCCAAGAAGGCAGCAGCTAAGAAGCCCGCCGCCAAAAAAGTAGCCGCCAAGAAGCCGGCTGCGAAGAAGGCAGCAGCCAAGAAGCCGGCCGCCAAGAAAGCCGCTGCGAAAAAGCCCGCTGCCAAGAAGGCCGCGAAAAAGCCTGCTGCGAAGAAAGCAGCGAAAAAAGTAGCCAAGAAGAAGCCGGCTGCCAAGAAAAAGGCTGCCAAAAAGCCTGCTGCGAAAAAGAAAGCTGCGAAAAAGCCCGCTGCGAAGAAAGCAGCGAAAAAGCCTGCTGCTGCCGCCCCTGCGGCGGCTGCGCCTGCGGCTCAGACCACTCTGAACCCGCAAGCCGCTTGGCCGTTCCCCACGGCCAGCAAGCCTTAAGCAGCAAGCGGTTCTTCCGCAAACTAAAAACCCGGCGTCTCGCGATGCCGGGTTTTTTATTGGGTGTACGCCAATGGCGCGCGGGCTCAGTTCATGGCCCGCCCATAGACCCGCGCATAGGCCAGCGACTTGTCTTCCTCTGGGGGCAGGTAGATGGTGGTCCGATCAATCTTGGAGTCAAAGGCGGCCAGTTCGGCGCTGGCACTGCGGATCACGGCGCGATCCAGGGGATGGCATCGGCGCTGACTCAGTTTGCTCAATTGGTCCGACTGCGCCACCACCTGGCGCACGGTGTCGGGGTCGGTCATCAGGGCAAAAGGATTCTGGACCGGGGTGTCAGTTCTCATTCGCGGGCACTCCTTGAAGTCGTTCTGTAGGGGACTTGTCGCGTCGTCGGCGTACGCCTTCGTGGGGCGGGGTCGCTAGACGCGAGGCTCACTGTCGCAGAGCGCTCGCTGGAGGTTCGGTCAGGGGGATTCGGAACGCCCTGTAGGACCCGCACTGATCGCCCGGATGGCATCAGAGGGAATCCGATGGCATCCGCGCGGGCACGCGTTGCACAATGGGCCATGCCTCATCCGCCAACCTTCATCGCCCCCACACGTCACGCCAGCCCCGAGGCCGCCCTGGCCCAGATCCGCTTGATCTACGACCAGCAGGTGCGGCATTTGCGTGAATCGGTGCAACGCTTTGCGGCGGGCGACACACTGGCGCAGCGCGTGCGCGGGTGCTACCCGTATGTGCGCATCCAGGTGGATTCGACCGCGCGCAAGCACGCTCCTGAGAATCTCGGCCTGTCTTACGGCTTCGTGGCCGACCCGGGCCGCTACGAGACCACACTCACCCGCCCCGACCTGTTCGCCGACTACTACCTCACCCAGCTGGGGCTGCTGCAGCAAAACCACGGCATCGAGTTGGAGGTGGGCACCAGCACGCAGCCCATTCCGATCCACTTTTCTTTGGCGCCGGACGACCCCATCGAAGGCAACCTGCCGCCCGATCGTCGTGCGCTGATGCAGGACCTGTTTGACCTGCCCGATCTGGAGTCCATGGACGACGGCATCGCCAACGGCACCCACCGCCTGCGCCCGGGGGATCCCCAGCCCCTGTCGCTGTTCTCGGCGGCGCGGGTCGACTACTCCCTGCAGCGGCTTCGGCACTACACCGGCACCGCGCCCGAGTGGTTCCAGAACTTCGTGCTCTTTACCAACTACCAGTTCTACATCGACGAGTTCGTGCGCCTGGGCCATGAGGCCATGGCCGATCCTGCCAGCGGCTATGCGGCCTTCATCGAGCCGGGCAACGTCGTCACGCAGCGCACAGGTCAGACCGAGGCCCTCGTGGGCCCCACCGCGCCCGGCGTCGCACCGGCACGCCTGCCGCAGATGCCCGCCTACCACCTGGTGCGCCCGGGCCGCGGCGGCATCACCATGGTCAACATCGGTGTGGGCCCGGCCAACGCCAAGACCATCACCGACCACATCGCGGTGCTGCGCCCGCACGCGTGGATGATGCTGGGGCATTGCGCAGGCCTGCGAAACAGCCAGCAACTGGGCGACTATGTGCTGGCCCACGCCTATGTGCGCGAAGACCATGTGCTTGATGAAGACCTACCGCCCTGGGTGCCGATCCCGGCGCTGGCTGAAATTCAGGTGGCACTGGAAAAGGCGGTGGCCGATGTCACCCGCTGCGAAGGCGCCGACCTCAAACGCATCATGCGCACCGGCACGGTGGCCAGCACCGACAACCGCAACTGGGAACTGCTCCCGGGGAATCAGGCCCAGCGCCGTTTCAGTCAGAGCCGCGCCGTCGCCCTGGACATGGAAAGCGCCACCATCGCCGCCAACGGCTTTCGCTTTCGTGTGCCCTATGGCACCTTGCTGTGCGTGAGCGACAAGCCCCTGCACGGCGAGATCAAGTTGCCAGGCATGGCCAATCAGTTTTACCGCGAGCGGGTCGACCAGCATCTGCGCATCGGCATGCGGGCCATCGAGATCCTGAGCGCAGGCGGTAGCAGCCGCCTACACAGTCGCAAACTACGCAGCTTCGACGAGGTGGCGTTTCAGTAGCCCCCCCGACGCGGCCTGCGGCCGCCTCCCCCCCAGGGGGGCGCCACTGGCGGCCCGGCGGAGCCGGTTCCGCGGTGGCCCTGGGTTGGCGGGGTAGGTACGCCGTTGAACTCAGGCCTTCACCGCCATCGCCTCGCCTAGGCGCACGGGGCGCTTAGGCGCCCAGTCGGAGTTGAAGCTCGCCACGCCCTTCGGGAACAGCATCCCCACGGTGGATCCGAGCAAAAAGCGGCCCATCTCCTGGCCCTTGGCGAGAACGATCTCCTGGCCGTCATACCGCCACTGCCGCACCTCGCGGCTACGGGGCGGATTGACCACCCCATGCCACACCGTGG
>CANGSD010000230.1 GCA_947455875.1 Comamonadaceae bacterium | reverse complement strand
CCACGCCCTGAAAGCCGGTGACGATCACCACCTTGCCGGCGGTCAGGTCGGCGCGCACCTTCTGGTCGTCGATCGATTCGATGCGGGCCTTGGTGTAGGCGCTGTTGGTGCGGATCGGAACTTGCCAGCCCGCATAGCTCACGGACTGCATGCCCTCGGCCTGCAGGGCGATGGCCAGCAGACCCACCGACACCTGCTCGCCCGTGGAGGCCAGCATGTCCAGCTCGCGGTTCAGGGCGTCGGACGATTTCTCGGGGGCGAGTTCCTTGGCCAGACCCAAGAGGCGGTTGGTCTCGCCGCTCATGGCGCTGGGAACGACCACCATCTGGTGGCCAGCGCGCGCCCACTTGGCCACGCGTTTGGCGACATTGCGGATGCGCTCGGTAGAGCCCATCGACGTGCCGCCGTATTTGTGAACGATCAATGCCATGAAAAACCTGCGCCCTGCCTGAGCAAAGCCAAAAATTATACCGGCGAGCCTCGGGACCTATTGCGGGCGGAAGGCCAGGCGCCCCGCCCGGTCCGAGGGTGGCGGGGCGTCCACGCGCTCGACGAAACCACTGGCCACCTTCAGGCGTATCTGGTGGCCCCGGGTACGGCAGGCGTCCACCTGGTCCAGAAGTTCGTCGAGTTGGGCCTCGCTGGCGGCCACCGCATGAACCGACCGCAGCCAGTGACGCAGCGCATTGGCCTGACGCGCGCGCGGCAGGGCCTGCAGGGCCGCGATGTCGGGCGGATCGCCCACTTGCCGCAGGTCGTCGGTGGCCAGGGCGGAGAGCAGCTCCTGGGCCTGCGCCGCGTGGCGGGCCGAGCGCGCAAAGGTCTCGCGAAACGCCGGAAAGGCCGCCTCCAGGGCCGGCAACAGCGCGTGGCGGATGCGGTTGCGGGTGTAGGCGGTGTCGGCGTTGGTCGGGTCTTCCACCCAAGGGATACCCGCCTCGGTCAGGCCCTGGCGCAGCTGCGCACCCGACACCGCCAGCAGCGGCCGCTCGAAGGCCACGCCATGCCGCACAAAGCGCTCGGGCATACCGGCCAAGCCCGGCAAACCGGCACCTCGGCTTAGAGCCAGCAGCAGGGTCTCGACCTGATCGTCGGCGTGATGCCCCAACCAGACGGTGGCCGCCCCTTGCACCCGCGCCGCGTCGGCCAGGGCCGCATAGCGCGCGCGGCGCGCGGCGTCTTCCGGGCTCTCGCCCGCCGCCGCGTGGGCCTGCACCCGCACCGTGTGCAAAGGCAACTGGTACTGGGCGCACAGGGCCACGCAGTGCTGGGCGAAGGCATCGGCCGCTTCTTGCAGGCCGTGATGAATATGCAGGGCAGTGATGCGCCCCGGCCAAGCGCGCTGCGCCGCCAGCAGCAAGGCGGTGGAATCGGCGCCGCCACTGAAGGCGATGGCCAGAGGGAATTCGGGGGCGGGCCGTCGCAGCAGCGAGGCCGCGAGGGGCAGCAGCCCGCCGGCGCCCGGGTCAGCGGCTGTCGGCCTTGGTGTCGCTGAAGCGGCCATAGCTTTGCAGCCGCTCGTAGCGCCGATCCTGCAGCTCGCGCGGCTTCAGATCACTGAGCTGGCGCCAGGCGTCATTGAGCGCGCGCTTGAGGAAAGCCGCCATCTGCTTGGGATCGCGGTGCGCGCCGCCCACCGGCTCGTTGACGATCTTGTCCACCAGCCCCAGGGCCTTGAGGCGATGCGCAGTGATGCCCATGGCCTCGGCCGCGTCCTGCGCCTTGTCCGAGGTTTTCCAGAGGATGGAGGCGCAGCCCTCGGGGCTGATCACCGAGTACACCGAGTACTGCAGCATCAGCACCTGATCGGCCACCGAGATCGCAAGCGCACCGCCGGAGCCGCCCTCGCCGATCACGGTGGTGATGATGGGAACCTGCAGCTGCGCCATCTCGAAGATGTTGCGGCCGATGGCCTCGGACTGACCGCGCTCCTCGGCGTCAATGCCGGGATAGGCGCCGGGCGTGTCGACAAAGGTGAAGACCGGCAGCTTGAATTTCTCGGCGGTCTTCATCAGGCGCAAGGCCTTGCGGTAGCCCTCGGGCCGGCTCATGCCGAAATTGCGCAGGCCACGCTCTTTGGTGTCGCGGCCCTTTTGGTGACCGAGCACCATGCAGGCCTGACCGTTGAAGCGGGCCAGCCCGCCGACGATGGACAGGTCGTCGGCGAAATGGCGGTCGCCATGCATCTCGATGAAGTCGGTGAAGATTTCGCCGAGGTAGTCCAGCGTGTAAGGACGCTCGGGATGACGGGCGATCTTGGTGATCTGCCAGGGATTGAGGTCGCTGTAGATGTCCTTCGTCAGCTGCAAGCTTTTCTTGGACAGCTGGTCGATCTCGTCGGAGATGTCGACGGCGGATTCCGTTTGAACGTAGCGCAGTTCCTCGATCTTGGTCTCAAGTTCCGCGATGGGCTGCTCGAAGTCAAGAAAGGTCTTCTTGGCCAAATTGTTCTCCTGGTGAGTCGGTGCCCGTCAATATTCCACGGGCAACGGGTCGAGCGATCGCCAAATATACCAAGTCGCCACGCTGCAGAAAGGGGCCCAGGCGGCCGCCACTTCACGCGCATCGCTGCGACTGACCGGATCGCCGGAAAAGTAATTGCGGCTGATGCCGTTGATCAGGCCGATATCGTCCAACGGAAGGACGTTGGGCCGCATCAAATGAAAAATCAGCAGCATCTCGGCGGTCCAGCGGCCGATGCCGCGGATGCCCACCAGCTCGGTGATGATGGCCTCGTCGTCCATCTCGGGCCAGGCGTTGGGGCGGATGGCGGCCGAGTCGAAATGCAGGGCCAGGTCCACCAAGTATTCGATCTTGCGCGCCGACAGGCCGGCAGCGCGCATGTCATCGACCTTGAGCCGCAGGACATTGCCTGGGGTCATCTTGCGTGGCAGTTGCGCGAAGCGCTCCCACACGGTTTGGGCCGCCTTCACCGAGATCTGCTGGCCCACGATGCTGCGCGCCAGAGTGGTGAAGGCGTCACCGCGCGAGCGCAGCGTGGTGTTGCCAAACTCGGGGATCAGGCGCTTCATCACGCGGTCCTTGCGGGCCAGGTGGCGACAGGCCTCCTCCCAGTAATCCGGCGACGACAGCTCGACGACGCTCTCGGCGCTCATGCCAGGGCCTCCCAGGTGGTGCCGGTGGGCGAGTCCTTGAGGACCACGCCTTGCGCCAGCAGGTCGGCGCGGATGCGGTCGGCGGCGGCGAAGTCGCGCTGCTGCTTGGCGGCGGCGCGCTGCGCGATCAGGTCGGCTATGGTGGCTTCATCCAGCACCGCGCCACTGCGCAAGAAGGCGCGCGGGTCGCCTTGCAGCAGCCCCAGGCAGCCCCCCAGCGCGCGCAGCAAGCCGGCCAGTTGGGGCGAGCGCGTGCGATTGACTTCGCCAGCCAGATCAAACAACACCGCCACCGCCTCGGGCGTGGCGAAGTCGTTGTCCATGGCGGCCTTGAAACGGGCCGCATGGGGGTCGGCCCAGTCGATGATCACGTCGGCGGGCGCCACCGCATCGAGCGCGGTGTACAGGCGCTTGAGGGCGCCGCGCGCATCGTCCAGGTGCACGTCGCTGTAATTGAGCGGGCTGCGGTAGTGCGCGCGCACGATGAAAAAGCGCACCGTCTCGGCGT
>CANGSD010000229.1 GCA_947455875.1 Comamonadaceae bacterium | reverse complement strand
CAGGATTTCGCTGGCATCGCCGCAACCGACCACCGCCGGGATGCCCAGCTCGCGCGCGATGATGGCGGCGTGGCAGGTGCGCCCGCCGCGGTTGGTGACGATGGCGCTGGCGCGCTTCATCACCGGTTCCCAATTGGGATCGGTCATGTCGGCCACCAGCACGTCGCCGGGCTGCACCTTGTCCATCTCGGCGATGTTGTGGACCAGACGGACCGGGCCGGTGCCGATCTTCTGGCCGATGGCGCGGCCCTCGGCCAGCACGGTGCCCCGGCCTTTGAGCTTGTAGCGAAGTTCGGCCTTGCCCTGGGCCTGGCTTTTGACCGTTTCGGGGCGGGCCTGCAGGATGTACAGCTGGCCGTCTTGACCGTCCTTGCCCCATTCGATGTCCATGGGGCGGCCGTAGTGCTGCTCGATCACCAGGGCGTAGCGGGCCAGTTGTTCGACATCGGCGTCGGTGAGCGAGTAGCGATTGCGCTGCTCCAGGGGCACGTCGACGGTCTGGATCAATTTGCCGCTGGCGGCCTTTTGCTCGGGCGAGGCAAAGACCATCTGGATCAACTTGGAGCCCAGGTTGCGGCGGATGACGGCGCGCTTGCCGGCTTGCAGCATGGGCTTGTGCACGTAGAACTCGTCGGGGTTGACGGCGCCTTGCACCACGGTCTCGCCCAGGCCGTAGCTGGCGGTGATGAAGACCACGTCCTCAAAGCCGGATTCGGTGTCGATGGTGAACATGACACCGGCGGCGCCCAGGTCGGAGCGGACCATGCGCTGCACGCCGGCCGACAAGGCGACATCGGCGTGGGCAAAGCCCTTGTGCACGCGATAGCTGATGGCGCGGTCGTTGTAGAGGGAGGCGAAGACCTCCTTCATCTTGTGCAGCACCTGCTCGATGCCGACCACGTTCAGGAAGGTCTCTTGCTGGCCGGCAAAGGAGGCATCGGGCAGGTCTTCGGCGGTGGCCGAGGAACGCACGGCGAAGCTGGCCTGGGCGTTGCCGCCCGAGAGGGTGATGAAGGCGGCGCGGATGGCGGCTTCGAGGTCGGCGGGAAAGGGCTGGGCCTCGACCCAGGCGCGGATCTCGGCGCCGGCGGCGGCCAAGGCGCGCACGTCTTCGGTGTCCAGAGCGTCCAGGCGGGCCTGGATGCGGGCGGTCAGGCCCCCTGCGGCGAGGAATTGGCGGAAGGCATGCGCGGTGGTGGCAAATCCCGTGGGCACGCGCACGCCCTGGGGCAACTGGGAGATCATTTCGCCGAGGCTGGCGTTCTTGCCGCCGACCACCTCGACATCGCTCATTCTCAGGTTTTCAAACGGAACGACCAGGGCGGTCGCAGGAAAACGGTCTGACATGGGAAGGCTCCGGAAGTTAAAAGCGATGCGGCGCGCAAGGGACGCGCGTCCCGGTGACCAAGCAGCCGGCTTGGGTGTTGGAGTTGTGAGCAGCTGCGGGCCATGGGATGGGTGTGGGGGTGGCCGGATCCGGCATGGGAATTCGGCTAAATTGCGGTCGATTGTAGGCCGCCGCGGCCCCGCGCGCCCTCGAAACTGAAAGCTTGGAATGCCTCACCGCACTGTTTTTTTCATCTCCGACGGCACCGGCATCACCGCCGAAACCTTCGGCAACGCGATCCTGGCGCAGTTTGAGATGCAGCCGCGGCATGTGCGACTGCCCTTCATCGATTCGGCGGACAAGGCCCACCAGGTGGTGCGGCAGGTCAATCACACCGCCGCCACTGAGGGCCGACGGCCCATCGTCTTCACCACCCTGGTGAACATGGAGGTGCTGGAGATCATCCGCACCGGCTGCCAGGCCATGATCCTGGACATGTTCGGCACCTTCGTGCAGCCCCTGGAGATCGAGCTGGAGATGAAATCCAGCCACCGGGTCGGACGCTTCTCGGATGTCAGCAAAAGCCAGGCCTATCACGACCGGATCGAGGCGATCAACTTCAGCCTGGCCCACGACGATGGCCAGAGCAATCGTGACCTGGCCTCGGCCGATGTGGTGCTGGTGGGCGTGAGCCGCAGCGGCAAGACCCCCACCTCTCTGTACCTGGCCATGCAATACGGCCTGAAGGCCGCCAACTACCCGCTGATCCCCGAGGATTTCGAGCGCCAGCAGCTGCCGCCGGCGCTGGCGCCCCATCGCAGCAAGCTCTTTGGCCTGACGATTCAGCCCGAGCGGCTGGCAGAGATCCGCCACGAGCGGCGGCCCAACTCGCGCTACGCCGCCCTGGACAACTGCCGCATGGAGGTCAGCGAGGCCGAAGCCATGATGCGCCGCGCGGGCATCCGCTGGCTGTCCACGACGACCAAGTCGATCGAGGAGATCGCCACCACGATCTTGCAAGAGCTGCGACCCGAGCGGCTCGTGTACTGAGGCACCCTCTGATCCGAACACCGGTGCAGCCTGATTACGCATGACGAAGTAACAGCAGGCACAGGACCTTCGACAAGAGGCCCCAGACGCACGCGCCCGCGTGAGAATGAAAGGCCCATTTGTCGGAGGATTCATGCAAGGCGACCCCAAGACCATTCACCACCTGCAGGCCCAGCTGCGCAACGAGCTGACGATCACGAGCCAGTACCGGCTGCATCACCGCATCCTGCAGCACTGGGGGCTCGAACGTCTGGCGCGACGCGAACACGACGAGTCGATCGGTGAGACGCAGCATGCGGACAGGCTGATGGCTCGTATCCTGATGCTCGGGGGCATGCCCCATCTGCAGGAGCTGGGCAAGCTGATGGTGGGTCAGGATGTTCCGCAAATCCTCGACTGCGATCTGCGAGGCGAGCGCGCCGCGCAGATCACGCTCAAGGAGGGCATCGCGCACTGCGAGGTGGCACGCGACTACGTCTCCCGGCAGCTGCTGCTGGACCTGCTGCAAGACACCGAGGGCCACATCGGCTTCCTGGAAAACCAGTTGGATCTGATTGACAAGGTCGGACTGCCCAATTACCTGCAGTCTCAGCTGGGGGAACCGGCCGCCTGAAGCCCACGTAAACTGGGCGCCCCTGCTTTTTGTGCCCCGTCCTTGCCCGCGCCTCGCCCACTTTTTGCGATCACTGCCTGTGTGGCGCTGTTGCACGCAGCGGCCCTGTGGGGCCTTTACGCGGGTCTGCAGCGGCCCTCGGAGCCGAGCGTCGTGGCGATGGTTCGGGTGGCCGACGTGTCGCCTCCGACCCCCGCACCGCACACGCTGACGCCGGCACCGCGCCAGACCGAGGCGCGCCAAGCACAGGCACAGGCAAGGGCCGACGCGGGGCCATCCACAGCACGGACATCGGTTTTTCCCTCCGCGGCGCCGACGACAGTCGATGTCCCCGCGAGCGGGGGGACGCCCTCGATGTCGGTGCCCGCCGCGGTGCCTGGGGCAGGCACCCTGCCCTCTGCGCGGGGATCGGAGTCCCCGACCGCCCTGGCGGCTACAGGGGCCGAGTCAGGCGCCAAACCGGGTGGGGGGTCAGGGGCGGGCTCGGGCACGACACCCGGCGTTCTTGCCTCGCGCGTCGAGGGCCCCTCCAGCGTCGCCGAACACCTGCGCAATCCCAGGCCGGCCTACCCGATCCAGAGTCGGCGCCTGGGCGAGCAGGGCCAAGTCGTTCTGCGCGTCCTGGTGGGGGAAGACGGTG
>CANGSD010000228.1 GCA_947455875.1 Comamonadaceae bacterium | reverse complement strand
TTTCAAACCCTTGGGCAAAGGCACGCCACACACCGCTTGGTGTTGCTGGTATTCCTGCCAACCGCTGCCCGCCAAATAGCCGCGCACCACCGCTTCTACCGGAATCGGCTTCAAGCGTTTGACCAGCATGGAGCGTCCCAACACCTGGGGCACTTCCGCAGAGGTGACCACAGACTCGGGCAACTCGCCCGTGAGATGGTTGGGACACAGGTGCCCCAATTTCCCAAACCAGAACAACGCCATCTGCGTGAGCAACTCGCCCTTGCCGGGAATGGGCTCGCCCATGATCACGTCGAATGCCGACAGGCGATCGGAGGCGACCATCAAGATACGGTCATCGCCGACGGCATAGTTGTCTCGCACCTTGCCGCGCGCCAAGAGCGGCAGCGAGGTGAGCGACGAGGTGTGTAGGGCGTGGTTCACTGCACGACCTGGGCCAATTCGCCCTGGGCGTACTTCTGTGCCACCACTTGCAGCGAGTGGCTCTTGATCGTGCCGGCCTGACCTTCGCAGCCGAACTCGATATAGCGCTGCTTGCAAATTTGCTTGGCGGCTTCACGCGCGGGCTTGAGCCACTCACGCGCGTCGAACTTCTCGGGGTTCTCGTGCAGGAACTTGCGCACCGCGCCCGTCATGGCCAGGCGGATGTCGGTGTCGATGTTGATCTTGCGCACGCCAAACTTGATCGCGTGCTGGATTTCTTCGACCGGCACGCCGTAGGTTTCTTTCATCTGCCCGCCGTACTGGCGGATGATGGCCAGGAGCTCCTGCGGCACGCTGGACGAACCATGCATCACCAGGTGCGTGTTGGGAATGCGGCGGTTGATTTCCTTGATGCGGTCAATCGCCAGGATGTCGCCCGTGGGCTTGCGGGTGAACTTGTAGGCGCCGTGGCTGGTGCCAATGGCAATGGCCAGAGCATCAAGCTGAGTCTTCTTGACGAAATCGGCGGCCTGCTCGGGATCGGTGAGCAGCTGCTCGCGGGTCATGGTGGCGTCGGTGCCGTGGCCGTCTTCCTTGTCACCCTTCATGGTCTCCAGGCTGCCCAGGCAACCGAGCTCGCCTTCGACGGTGACGCCCAGTTTGTGGGCCATGTCGACCACCTTGCGCGTGACCTCGACGTTGTAGTCGTAGCTGGCAATGGTCTTGCCATCGGCCTCGAGCGAGCCGTCCATCATCACCGAGGAAAAGCCCAGATCGATCGCGCCTTTGCAGACATCAGGGTTCTGACCGTGGTCCTGGTGCATCACCAGCGGGATGCTCGGATAGGCCTCGATGGCCGCTGCGATCAGGTGCTTGATGAAGGACTCGCCGGCGTATTTGCGCGCACCGGCGCTGGCCTGCAGGATCACCGGCGCGCCGGTCTCTTTGGCGGCTTCCATCACGGCCTGAACCTGCTCGAGGTTGTTGACGTTGAAGGCGGGGATGCCATAGCCGTTGGCCGCGGCATGGTCCAGCAGTTCGCGCATGGAAACGAGAGGCATGGTGCAGGTCCGAAAGGGAGGTTGGGACAGAAAGGGCGCGACGGAAAAAGCCGGCCCGAAGCGGCTCGAATTTTAGCCGGGGCGCACCCCCCAAACGGGACGGCCGACCGCCCCGCCCGGGTGTCAGTCGATGCGCACGGCGTCTTCGAAGGCCAGACGCGGGCCGCGCGGGTGCGCGCCGCTGGCGTCGCCCCAGCCCAGGTTGATCAGGAAGTTCGCCTTCCAGGCGCCGTCAGGGAAGAAAGCGGCATTGACCACCGCCGGATTGAAGCCGCTCATGGGGCCTGCCGCCAGACCCAGGGAACGGGCCGCCAGGATCAGGTAGGCGCCTTGCAGGCTGCTGTTTCGCATCGCGGTGTCGGCGGCCAGCGTGGCATTGTCGGCAAACAGCGCGCGCGCATTCGGATTGGCCGGGAACTGCGTGGGTAGCTGCTCGTAAAAGCGCGTGTCACTGGCCACGATGGCCACCACGGGCGCCGCCATCGCCTTGTCCACGTTGCCCGGTGACAGCGCGGGCTTCAGACGCTCCTTGGCCTGGGTGCTGCGCACGAAGACCAGCCGCATCGGCTGGCAGTTCATGGAGGTCGGGCCCCACTGGGCCAGTTCGTAAAGCGCGCGCAGGGTGTCGTCGGTGACGGGCTGCGCGGTGAAGGTGTGCAGGCTGCGGGCGGACCGGAAGATCTGGTCCAGGGCGGCGTCGGAGATGGGGGTGGTCATAGGTAAATTTTAAAAGGCAGCGCTCTCAGGCCGCCCGGCAGATCTTGAGCATATTGGTGCCCCCGGGCGCGCCCATGGGCTCACCGCAGGTGATGGCGTAGACGTCACCGCTATTCACAATGCCGCGGTTCTTCAGGTGCGCTTCGGCGTCGCCCAGGGCGGTGTCGCGGTCGGCGCTGGTGTCCATCAAGAGCGGGCGCACATTGCGATAGATCGCCATCTTGCGCTGGGTCGACAGGCGCGGCGTGAGCGCGTAGATCGGAATGTGGATACGGTGACGCGACATCCACAGCGCGGTCGACCCGGAATCGGTCAGGGCTACGATGGCCTTGCACCCCAGGTGGTGCGCGGTGAACAGCGCGCCCATGGCGATGGACTGGTCGATGCGATGAAAGCTCATGCCGGTGAAGTCGGCATCGAGTTTGGTGTCTTCGGCGCGCTCGGCCTCGGCGCAGATATTGGCCATCTCGACGATGGTCTCCAGCGGGTACTTGCCGGCGGCGGTCTCGGCACTGAGCATGACCGCATCGGTGCCATCGAGCACCGCGTTGGCCACGTCGCTCACCTCGGCGCGCGTGGGCACCGGGTTGGTGATCATGGACTCCATCATCTGGGTGGCGGTGATCACCACCTTGTCATGCTCGCGGGCCAGACGAATCATGCGTTTTTGCAAGGCCGGCACCGCGGCATTGCCCACTTCGACGGCCAGATCCCCGCGCGCCACCATGATGCCGTCGCTGGCAAGCAAGATGGACTCGAGATTGGGAATGGCTTCGGCCCGCTCGATCTTGGCGATCAGGCCCGGCTTGTGTCCGAACTCGGCGGCCGCCACATTGCAAAGCTGGCGCGCCATCTCCATGTCGGTGGCGGTCTTGGGAAAGCTCACTGCGACGTAGTCGGCCTGGAAGCTCATGGCGGTGCGGATGTCCTCCATGTCCTTGGCGGTGAGCGCAGGGGCGGTGAGGCCACCGCCTTGCTTGTTGATGCCCTTGTTGTTGGACAGCTCGCCCCCGAGCTTGACGGTGGTGTGCACCTGTTCGCCCTTGACGGCATCGACCGTGAGCACGATCAGGCCGTCATTGAGCAACAGCACGTCACCGGCCTTCACGTCGCGGGGCAGCTCCTTGTAGTCCAGGCCCACGCCGTCGAGGTCACCAGGCTGCACGCGCGAAGCGTCAAGCACAAATTTTTTGCCGGGCTCGAGCATCACCTTGCCGTCGGCGAACTTACCCACGCGAATCTTGGGGCCCTGCAGGTCGGCCATGATGGCCACCTCGCGGCCGGCGCGCTGCGAAACCTCGCGCACCAGGCGGGCGCGGTCAATGTGGTCCTGCGCCTTGCCGTGGCTGAAATTCAGGCGCACGACGTTGACGCCGGCGCGAACCATCTGTTCGAGGAGTTGGGGATCGCTGGAGGCGGGGCCGAGGGTGGCGACGATCTTG
>CANGSD010000227.1 GCA_947455875.1 Comamonadaceae bacterium | reverse complement strand
TGGAAATAGCCGATGAAGTTTTCTTCGCAGGTGAGGTAGGTGCCCCAGGGCGTCTTGCCGCTGGCGCAATTGGCCAGCGTGCCTACAGGGCTCAGGCCCTGCGGGTCGGCGGCGGTGCGCAAAAGCGAATGGCCGGCGGCTGGACCCGAAAAATACATGGGCGTGCGCGCGGTGATGCGGCGCGCGCGGGGCGAGGGCCGCACCATCATCCAGCCCGGGCCGCTGCGCACGATCTCGATCACCGACACGCCCACCGCCGCCTGCGCCTTGCGCACCTTCTCGGCGCTCCAGGTGCGCTGGCCGTCCGCGTGCAGCAGGCCGTCGTCGTGGTACTCGTGGTTCACCGCCAGCAGGCCCCGGCCTTCACCGGGGAGGGCATAAAACTGCATGCCGTCGTGATGCATGCCCATTTGGGCTTCCTGGTCCTGCGTGGTGTTGGACGCATCGAAACGGAAGCCAGGCGAGCGATCGGGCAGGCCCACCGGATCGCCCCAGGCCGCCAAGACCTGCGCGGTGTAGCCCGGGGGCACGACCAAGCGGTCGGCGAAGCTGGGCGCGACGCCCTGGAATCCGAGCAAAGGGGCGCTGGCACCCACGCCGCCGGTGGCACAGCCCGCGATCGGCAGGCCCGCCAGAGGCGCGAGCAGGGCCGCCATGCCGCCGCGCAGTACGGTGCGGCGACCGAGGTCATGAATCGTGGGATGGCGGGAGGGGTTGCTGTCCTCCATCGTCGAAAAGTCTTTGGGCATGGTCGATCACCCCCGATCACGGGCCAGAGCATCGCTGACCAGCGCAGCGTCCATCCCGTACATCTGCGCAAACGCCTCCAGGGGCTGACCGCTGGCGCGAAAAGCACGCACCAGGGCTTCCCGGCGCGCCGCCTGGCTCGCCAACTCGGCGAAGGCCTCATCGACCAGCGTCCACAAGGCGGCGTCCTGCGTGCGCACCTGTTCGAGGTAGGCGTCACGATCGAGCCCGCTGGCGTCGATGGCCTGCACCAAGCGGGCGCGGGCCCAGGTGCGCGCCGCCTCGACATCACGGCCCTGGCGTCGGCGAAACACCTCGAAGATCGCATGCTGCACATGCTCAGGCGCGACGGTCTCGACGGGGTTGCCATCGAGGTCGTGGCGCAGATCGCCGCCCGCCACCGCCTCGAGATAACGGGTAGAGCGCACATGCTGCCCCAAGGCCTGCTTGAGATCTTCCTTCTGGAAGGCGCCCGGGTGGCGCGCCATCAAATCTTCAAAGATCCCCAGCTTCAGCGGGCGAAAACGCGCGCCAAACAGGCGCGGGTGCAGCTCCCACAGGCGTTGCAGGAGGGGGTGGACGGGGCGCGGGGCGCGCGGCCCCTGGCCCTGGCCCGCACGGCCGCCAGGCTTGCCAGCGCGAGGCGGGCGGCGTTTGGGCTCGGAGGTTGGGGCAGGGCCCGCTTCGGTCGGCGGGGTGTTCGGGGGCGTGGTCTCGCTCATGGATCCGTGACTGTAGCCGGGCACGGGCACAATCGCAGCCATGAAGATTGAAAAAGACACCGTGGTGACGATGCGCTGTCGCATCGCCGACGACAAGGGCCAGCTGATTCAGGACGGCAAGGCGCCGATGTCCTACCTGCATGGCGGTCATGGCAACACCCTGCCGAAAATCGAAGAGGCGCTGGAAGGCAAGGCCGTGGGCGATCAGCTGTCGCTGGTGCTCGCGCCCGCCGATGCCTTTGGCGAACCCGACCCGAGCCTGCTGCGTACCCTCGCCAAGCGCGATTTCCCGCCGGGGGTGAAGGTGGGCGGCCAGCTGGAGCTGCCCGGTCCGCAAGGCGAGCCGCACGCCTTCACCGTGATGAAGATCAAGGGCGACAACGTGCTCCTGGACGGCAACCACCCGCTGGCGGGCCGCACCTTGAAGCTGGCCATCACCGTCACCGAGGTGCGTGCGGCCAGCGCGGAAGAAGTGGCGCATGGCCATGCGCACGGCGCGCACGGCCATCACCACTGAGCAGCGCACGACGCCACCATTTGAGTTCATACGCCGGCGCTAGACGGCACGCCTAGGGCTTCCGTTCGGCGAGCAGCCAGCTTTCCGTAGACACGCATCACGTGGCCGGTTGCCGCGCGGTGGGCGCCGGCGGGGTCGCGCGCCCGGATGGCCTTCAAGATGGCTTGGTGGTCCGACAGCGCCTGCGCTGGGCCGGTCGGAATGACGCGCGACACCATCGCGTTGCGAATCCGCTGGTAGATCTGGCCCAACATTTCCTCCAGCGCGGGATTGGCAGCAGCGGACAGCACCAACTGATGGAACTGAATGTCCACGTCAATGTGGCGCTCCATCTGATCCCGGGCGATCGCATCGGCTTCTTCCTCCAGGGTGCTGGCCAGGCGGGAGATGGTCTCCGTGCTCGCGCGCTCGGCGGCCAGGCTGGCGGCCAGACCCTCCAGGGCGGATCGGACCTCGTAAAGAGGCATCAGGGCGGGAGCGCTGTACACGGTCACGAAAGCACCGCGCCGCGGCTCTTCGGTGGCCAGCCCCTCCTGCACCAGCCGCTTGACCGCTTCATGGACAGGACTTCGGCTGATTCCGAACTGCCCGGCGAGCGCCGGCACGCTCAGATGAAACCCCGGCGCCAACTCGTGGCGCACGATTGCGCGCCGCATCACGCGGTGCGCGGCGTCGGCGATGCGCTCTCCCGGGGGACAAACAAGTTCGTTAAATCGCATGCGGATGAATCTAGCAGGCGTGCGCCGCCCTTCTGCGGCAAAGCCTCACCTCGCCCGATGTCTGGCTCACTTAATCTACATGTTGTTTCAGGGTCTGTATTTTGACTGAAGCCGGATAGATAGGCCATTTTTGCTGGTTTTCCCTAACATAAAACGCCCTGGCACTGCCGGCATACCGACAATCTACATGTAGACTTTGAAAAGCCTCTCGCGAGCTCACACACCACACGCCACCACCCGATGACCGCGCCCACCATTCGAAGCATTGAGCTGATCGTCTCTCAATTCAAGATTCCCGACCTGGGCGTCGACACGGCGGGCTACAGCCTGGTCTATGAAAAAGGCAGCTCCAAGTCCGTCAAGGCCTATGGCGTGCGCGTCGTTTGCGATGACGGCCTGGCGGGGGAATACGTCGGGGGCGATGCGGTCGGCGTGGCGCATATGAACAAGTTTGCCGACACCCTGATCGGCAAGAACCCGCTGCAGCGGGAACTGATCTACAACGACCTGAAGCGATGCCTGCGCAAATTCGACAAGATGGGCATCGGCATGATTGACCTGCCGCTGTGGGACCTGGCGGGCAAGCACTACGGCGCGTCGGTATCCGAGTTACTGGGCGGGTATCGCACGCGTCTGCCGGCGTATGCATCGACGATGTCCGGCGACAGGAATGGCGGGCTGGACAGCCCGCAGGCCTTCGCCGACTTTGCAGTGCAATGCAAATCACTCGGCTACCGCGGCTACAAGCTACACGTCTGGGATGACTACTCCATTCCAGAGTTGGTCAAGACGATTCTGGCGGTGCGCAAGGCGGTTGGCGACGACATGCACCTGATGCTGGACCCGGCCTGCAAGCTGGAAACCTTTGTCGAGGCCCTCGAAGTAGGGAGAGCCTGCGATGAGGCCAACTACCTCTGGTACGAGGACCCCTATCGTGACAC
>CANGSD010000226.1 GCA_947455875.1 Comamonadaceae bacterium | reverse complement strand
GCTCCTGAGCCAACCAACCCAGCACCGGCACAGTGCCAGGCAGCACCGGCTGCGACAGCACTGGCAGGGATTCCCACGCGAAGGACTGCCCCTCGCGCAGCTGCAATTGACCTTGCCAGGCGTGCACCTTGCAAAAATTCAAACGCACCAGCGCATGCGGATAGTCCACGCACTCGACCTTCCAGGGGCTCGCATCCTCGATCGTGATGCCGATCTCCTCCTGCAGTTCGCGTCGCAGCGCCTGCTGCAAGGTCTCGCCGGCCTCGATCTTCCCGCCCGGAAACTCCCAGTAGCCCGCATAGGCCTTGCCCACGGGGCGGGAGGTAAGGAGAAATCGGCCGTCGGGCCGCAGCAGCACACCCACCGCCACTTCCACCGGCTTGCGGTCGGCGCCGCCCTCGCGCGGGCGGTGGCCGTCGGCGACCCGGACCGTCTCGCTCACTGACGCCCCGCGAAGTCGCGGGCGAACTGATAGGCCACCCGACCCGAGCGCGAGCCGCGCTCCAGGGCCCACACCAGCGCCTCGGGGCGCGCCGCTTCAATCTTGGCGGCGCTCACGCCCAGAGCCGACAACCACTGGGCCGCGATGGCCAGGTATTCGTCCTGGCTGAAGGGATAGAAACTGACCCACAGGCCAAAGCGCTCGGACAACGAAATCTTTTCCTCAATGACCTCACCGGGATGCACCTCGCCATCTTCGGTGTGGGTGTACGTGAGGTTGTCCTTCATGTACTCGGGCAGCAAGTGGCGCCGGTTGCTGGTGGCGTAAATCAGCACATTGGGCGTGGCTGCCGTCACCGAGCCATCGAGGATGGACTTCAGGGCCTTGTAGCCTGGCTCGCCGTCTTCGAAGCTCAGATCGTCGCAATAGACGATGAATTTCTCGGGACGCTCGGCCACGACGTCGATGATGTCCGGCAAGTCGATCAGGTCGGCCTTGTCCACCTCAATCAGGCGCAGCCCGCGCGGCGCGTATTCGTTCAGACAGGCCTTGATCAAAGACGACTTGCCCGTGCCACGCGCGCCCGTGAGGAGCACGTTGTTGGCGGGCAGCCCCTGCACAAACTGCTCAGTGTTGCGCTGGATCTTTTCTTTCTGGCCGTCGATCTCCTTGAGATCCAGTAGGCGGACCTCGGCCACATGCCGCACCGGCTCGAGCGTCCCATGCCCGCTGGCCCGTTTGCGATAGCGATAGGCGACAGAAGCCGACCAGTCAGGCGCAGACAGCGGCTGCGGCAACACCGATTCGATGCGCTCCATCAGGCGCTCAGCCCGCGCGAGAAATTGTTCGAGAGAGGAAGTCAAGTTGGAATGTCCTTTCAAGTGCCGGCGCGGATCCGGCTTCGCCGGTCCGCTGCGGGCGCCCCCTGGGGGGCAGCGCCGCAGGCGCTTCGGGGGGGGTCAAGATCTGTAATCAGCGTTGATCGTGACGTACTCGTGGCTGAAGTCGCAGGTCCACACCGTGTCGCTGGCCGTGCCGCGACCCAGCCCCACGCGCACCGTGATCTCGCTTTGCTTCATCACGCGCTGACCGTCTTCTTCGCGGTAGGCCGGGTTGCGCCCGCCGCCCACGGCCACGTGCACATCGTCCAGGAACAGGTCGATCTTCGTCTGATCGAGGTCGTCAATCCCTGCGTAACCCACCGCCGCCAAGATGCGTCCGAGGTTGGGGTCACTGGCAAAAAAGGCGGTTTTCACCAGCGGCGAATGCGCGATGGCGTAGGCCACCTGCCGGCATTCGGCCGCCGTCTTGCCGCCTTCAACCTGCACGGTGATGAACTTAGTCGCGCCTTCGCCATCGCGCACGATGGCATGCGCCAGCAGGCGCGCCACTTCGCGCATCGCGCCGACCAGCGCGCGCCCCGCCGGGCTCTCGAGCGCGGTGACGGGCGCATGACCAGCCTTGCCTGTGGCGATGACCAGGAAGGAATCGTTGGTGGACGTATCCCCATCGATCGTGACGCGGTTAAACGACCCCTCGGCCAGCTCGGTGGCCAGGGCCTTCATCAACCCCGGGGCCACCACAGCGTCGGTGGCCAGAAACCCCAGCATGGTGGCCATATTGGGGCGGATCATGCCGGCGCCCTTGCTGATGCCCGTGATGGTGACGGTCTTGCCCTCGATCACCACCTGGCGGCTGTAGGCCTTGGCCAGGGTGTCGGTGGTCATGATGCCTTCGGCGGCGCGCAGCCAGTTGTCTTCGCGCGCGTCGGCCAGAGCCGCGGGCAGGCCGGCCTGGATGCGGTCGACCGGCAGCGGCTCCATGATCACGCCCGTCGAGAAAGGCAGCACCTCCTCGGGCGCGATGTTCAGGTGACGGGCCAGCGCGATGCAGGTGGAGCGGGCACGTACCCGGCCCTCCTCGCCCGTGCCGGCATTGGCGTTGCCGGTGTTGATCACGATCGCCCGCACCGCGTGGCCCGAGGCCAGGTGCTCGCGGCACACCTGCACCGGCGCCGCGCAAAAGCGGTTGCGGGTGAAGACGCCGCCCACGGCCGCACCGGGCTCGAGCAGCATCACGGTCAGGTCCTTGCGGCCCGCCTTGCGCACGCCGGCTTCGGTCACGCCGATGCGCAGGCCAGGGACAGGCAGCAGGTCTTGCGCGCGCGGCGCGACCAGGTTCACAGGCATGTTCGTCTTTCTTTAATTCTGTTGCCAAGGCAGGCCGCGCAGGCGCCAGCCGGCCAGGACGCCGCGGTGGCCCGCGCTGTCAGGATCGCCCTCGAAGCCTTCAAGGATGTTGTAGGCCTCCATGCCCAACTCGGTGGCGCGGCGCGCGGAGCCGATGGAGCGCACGCCGCTGCGGCACAACATGACGACTTTCTTGCCGGCAGGCACGACGGCCTGCAACGCCGCATCGAAATCCGGGTTCAGGGCCATGCCGGGCCAGAGCTTCCAGGGCACGTGCACGGCACCGGGCACAAAGCCGACCCAGGCGAGTTCGGCCTCGGTGCGCACGTCGACCAGCACGGCTTCGCCGGCCTGCCACCACCGGCAAGCCAGTTGGGGGGAAACGTCGCCGGCGTAGCCCTGCGCGGGCTGCACGGTGTCAGGATCAGGGTTCATCGATCTGATTTTGCCAGCGCGCTCCAGGCGGTCTGGTAGGCGTGCTGGCCAAGCGGCTGTTGGCACGAATCCCCGGGCACACCGGACGAATCCTAAAGAATGACAAAAAGAGAAATAGGGTATTGCCTAACTAGGGTATTCCCTCAGTAAAAACCCTCTGAGTCCTGGCGCGTACTTGGGCAAAAGTATCATCTCGCTTTCCCATCAACTCCTGGAGACAACACGATGACCGATCTCACCACGCCCCGCCGCCGCGGCCTTCTGAAAGGTGCCGCTGTCGCCGGTGCGGCCATGTCCGCCCCGATGGTGGCCATGGCTCAGACCACCACCTTCCGTTTCCAGAGCACCTGGCCGGCCAAGGACATCTTCCACGAGTACGCCAACGACTTCGCCAAGAAGGTGAACGACATGGCCGGTGGTCGCCTGAAGATCGAAGTGCTGCCCTCGGGCTCCGTCGTGCCGGCCTTCCAGCTGCTCGATGCCGTCAACAAGGGCACGCTCGACGGCGGCCACGGCGTGCTGGCCTACCACTACGGCAAGGCCAATTCGCTGGCGCTGTGGGGCTCGGGCCCGGCCTTCG
>CANGSD010000225.1 GCA_947455875.1 Comamonadaceae bacterium | reverse complement strand
CGAGCACCTGCAGATCCAACCCGGCACCGATGCGGCGCTGGCCTTCGCGCTGATGCACGAGTTGATCGCTCACGACTGGCTGGACCACGACTACATCGCCCGCCACACCCTGGGTTGGGACGCGCTGCGCGAACGCGCCATGCAGTGGTCGCCGGAACGCGCAGCCGCGGTGTGCGGCGTGCCGGCGTCGCAGATTCGCGCACTGGCCCGCGACTACGGCACGACACAGCCCGCCGCGATCCGCTTGAACTACGGTATGCAACGCGTGCGCGGGGGCGGCAATGCCACGCGCGCTATTGCCTGTTTGCCTGCGCTCACGGGCGCCTGGCGCCATCGCGCCGGCGGCTTGCTGATGTCCAACTCGGCCCGTTTTCCCGCGCGGCGCGATGTGCTGCAGCGCCCCGACCTGCTCGCGAGCCGAAAGCCTCGCACGCTGAATATGAGCACCATCGGTGATGACCTGCTGCGACCTACCAGCGCCGAATTCGGCCCGCGCGTCGAAGCGCTGATCGTCTACAACAGCAACCCGGTGGCCGTGGCCCCCGATTCCAGCCGTGTGGTGCGCGGCTTCGCGCGCGAGGACCTGTTCACCGTGGTCCTCGAACATTTCCAGACCGACACCGCCGACTACGCCGATTACGTGCTCCCCGCCACCACGCAGCTGGAGCACTGGGACATCCACGCCACCTACGGCCATACCGACGTCGTGCTCAATCGCCCGGCCATCGCCCCCGTGGGCCAGGCCTTGCCCAATACCGAGATCTTTCGGCGTCTGGCGGCGCGTATGGGATATCAAGACGCGTGTTTCGCCGAGGACGATGAAAGGCTGTGCCGCGTCGCCTTCGGCGAGGCCATCGATTTCGATCGTCTGTTGGATCAGGGCTTTGTCCCCTTGCCGGTGCCTGATGCGCCCTTCGCCCAGGGGGGCTTCGCTACGCCCTCGGGCCGCTGCGAGTTTTTCAGCGAACGCCTGGCGCGTCAGGGCCTGGACGGTCTGCCCGATCACCTGCCCAATCACGAAGTGGCCGGCTCCAGCGCGCGCTACCCGCTGGCCATGATCTCGCCGCCGGCGCGCCACTTCTTGAACTCCAGCTTCGTCAACGTCAAGAGCCTGCGCGATATCGAAGGCGAGCCCGTGCTGGAAATCAGCGCCGAAGACGCCGCCGCGCGCGGCATCACCTCGGGCAGCGTGGTGCGCGTGTTCAACGACCGCGGCGACTACCACTGCCAGGCCGTCGTCTCCGACCGCGCACGACCCGGTGTCGTCAATGGTCTAGGCATCTGGTGGCGCAAGCTGGGCCTGCGCGGCACCAACGTCAACGAGTTGACCAGCCAGAAGCTCACGGACCTGGGGCGCGCCCCGGTGTTCTACGACTGCCTGGTCGACGTGCAGCCCCTGTGATCCGCGCCGCGCTGACCCGGGCCGCGACCCTGGCCCTTGCCGGGGCGGCGATGCTGGCCCTGAGCGGCTGCGCCAGTCTGGGCTACTACTGGCAATCGGTCAGCGGCCATGTGCAGGTGATGCAGGCGGCGCGGCCTGTGCCCGATTGGCTGGCCGACCCTCAGGCCAGCGCCGCCCTCAAGCAGCAGTTGCAGACCGCCCAGCGCCTGCGTGCTTACGCCTCGCAGGTTTTGCTGCTGCCGGACAACGCGAGCTACACACGCTATGCCGACCTGCGCCGCAGCGCGGTGCTTTGGAACGTGGTGGCCGCACCGCCCCTGTCGCTCACGCTGCGCACCTGGTGTTATCCGGTCACGGGCTGCGTGGGCTATCGGGGGTTCTATGACGAAGCACGGGCCCGCGCCGAGGCCGACGCCTTGCGCGCGCAGGGGCTGGACGTGGCGGTCTATCCCGTGCCCGCCTATTCCACCCTGGGTTGGCTCAATTGGGCGGGGGGCGATCCTTTGCTCAATACCTTTATCCACTACCCCGAGGGCGACCTGGCCCGTCTGATCTTTCACGAGCTGGCCCACCAGGTGGTCTATGTGTCGGACGACATGGCCTTCAACGAATCCTTTGCCACGGCGGTCGAGCGTATGGGTGTGCGCCAGTGGCTGGCGGCCCAGGCCGATGACGCGGTACGTAAGGCAGACGCGCGTAGCAGTCAGCGACGTGCGCAGCTTCAGGCCCTGACCCGCGCCACCCGCGAGCGCCTGGCGGCCGCCTATGCAGCCGGCGCGTCGCAATCAGGAGAGACCGAGGCTCTCATGGCCCGCAAACAGGCCATCCTGCAAGACTTTCGTGCGCGCTATGCGCAATTGCGGGATGGCTGGGAGGGTGACCCCGCTCGCTGGCGCGCCACCGATCGCTGGGTGCAAGAGGCCAATAACGCCACCTTCGGCGCCGACGCGGCGTATGACGCCTGGGTGCCGGCCTTCGAGGCCTTGTTCGAGCGCGAGGGGCGTGATTGGCGGCGGTTCTATGATGCCGTCATCCGACTGGGCCAGATGCCACGCGCCCAGCGACACGATCTGCTCAAGGAACTCTCACGTGCCTGATTTGCGCATCCGCCGCGACCATGACCTGGGCCTGCCCGAGGCCCGCAAGATTGCCCACGACTGGGCCCGCAGCGCCCAGGAGCAGCTGCACATGGCCTGCACGTATCACGAGGGCGAGACCCTGGATCGCATCGCTTTCACCCGCAGCGGCGTGAGCGGTGAATTGCGGGTGGCCGCCGATCGCTTCGAGCTGGATGCAACGCTGGGCTTCTTACTGGGGGCGTTCAAGGACCGGATCGAGCAAGAGGTCTCGAAGAACCTCGACGAGTTGCTGGCCAAGCCGCGCGCCCATCCCGCCGGACCTGCCTGAGCCCGGCGCTACACGCTCAGGCCAGCGAGTCGACCAGATCGATGTATTGCTGCATCGCGTCATCGGCCGACAGACCCTTGATCTCGTTCCAGGCGTCCCACTTGGCCCGGCCCACCATGTCGGAAAAGCCGGGGCGCACGCCCTCAACATCGCCCACGCTGGCTTGTTTATAGAGCGCGTACAGCTTCAAGAGCGTGGCGTTGTCGGGCCGTTGCGTCAGCTCCTTGGAGGCGGCGACGGCGTCGGTGAAGGCGGTGTGTAGGTCAGACATGCGCAGGATCTTAGCGGCCAGATGCGATAATTTTTCGCATGATCCTCGTCACCGGCGGCGCCGGCTTCATCGGCGCTAATTTCGTTTTGGACTGGCTGGCGCAGGGCGATGAGCCTGTGGTCAACCTTGACAAGCTCACCTACGCTGGCAACCGCGAGAACCTGGCGGCGCTTGAGGGCGATGCCCGCCACGTCTTCGTGCAAGGCGATATCGGCGACACCGCGCTCGTCGCGCAGCTGCTGGCGCAGCATCGCCCCCGTGCTGTCCTGAACTTCGCTGCCGAATCGCATGTGGACCGTTCCATCCACGGGCCGGGCGATTTCATTGCGACCAATGTGGTGGGCACCTTTCGGCTGCTGGAGGCCGTGCGTGCCTACTGGGACGCCTTGTCCACGGGCGAGCGCGAGGCCTTTCGCTTCCTGCATGTGTCGACCGACGAGGTCTATGGCTCGCTCGCGCCCGCCGATCCGGCCTTCACCGAAACCCACCGCTACGAACCCAATAGCCCCTATTCGGCCAGCAAGGCCGCCAGCGACCACCTGGTACGGGCCTGGCACCACACTTATGGCTTGCCGGTG
>CANGSD010000224.1 GCA_947455875.1 Comamonadaceae bacterium | reverse complement strand
TGGCGGAGAGGGCGGGATTCGAACCCGCGGAGGGCTATTAACCCTCACACGCTTTCCAGGCGTGCGACTTAAACCGCTCATCCACCTCTCCGGAGCCGGCAATTGTAGCAGTCCGCATCCGAGCGACTGCCACAGAGACGCAAATGAAAAAGCCGCCCACGCGGGGCGGCTTGCCAAAGGCGCAGGCGCGGTATCAGCGCACCACAGCGATGGCGTCGCGCTTGCCAGCCTTGTAGGTGTACAGGGTCAGCGCGCCGTTCTTGATGTCACCCTTCTGGTCGAAGGAGATGGTGCCGGTCACGCCCTTGTGGCCGGTCGTCTTGGCCAGCACGGGCAGGTAGACCTTGGGGTCAGCCGAGTTGGCCTTGACCATGGCAGCGACCATCACGTTCACGGCGTCATACACATAGGGGGCGTACACCTGCACGTCGGCGTTGTACTTAGCCTTGAACTTGGCGTTGAAGGCCTCCAGATCTTTCTTCTGAGCGCCCTCGACACCGCCGGCCTCGGCACACACGACCTGGCCGTCGGCCATGGCGTCGCCGGCCAGCTTGGCCAACTCGGAGGTGCAGATGCCATCGCCGCCCATGAACTTGGCGTTGATGCCCAGCGACTTCATCTGCTTGAGCATCGGGCCGGCCACGGCATCCATGCCGCCGAAGAACACCACATCAGGCTTCTTGCCCTTGAGGGTGGTGAGGATGGCCATGAAGTCGGTGGACTTGTCGGTGGTGAATTCGCGGCCGGCAATCTTGCCGCCAGCAGACTTCACGGCCTTCTCGAATTCGTCGGCGACGCCCTGGCCGTAGGCCGTGCGGTCGTCGACGATGGCGATGTTCTTGCCCTTGAGGTCCTTGACGGCGTACTTGCCCAGGGTGCCGCCCAGGTGCACGTCATCGGCCACCACGCGGAAGGTGGTCTTCAGGCCCTGACGGGTGAACTTGGGGTTGGTGGCGGACGGCGAGATCTGGGGAATGCCCGCGTTGCTGTAGATGGTGGAGGCCGGGATCGAGGTGCCGGAGTTCAGGTGGCCGATCACGCCGTTGACCTTCTGGTCGACCAGCTTCTGAGCGGCGGCGGTGCCCTGCTTGGGATCGGCTGCGTCGTCTTCGGCGACCAGCTCGAGCTTGACCTTCTTGCCACCGATGGTGATGCCCTTGGCATTGAGTTCTTCAATGGCCATGCGGGCACCGTTCTCGTTGTCTTTGCCCAGGTGGGCGATGGCGCCGGAGGTGGGAGCCACGTGGCCGATCTTGACGACGAGGTCCTGAGCGTAGCTGGTGGCGGTCATCAGGATGGCACCGGCCAGAACGGTCATTTTCAGTGAGGTCTTCATGCGAGCAATCTCCAAGGTGGTGGTGTTTGTGAGCGCCTCTTGCGGCGAAACGCGGGGCAACTTTAATCGACGAATTGAACCCTGAAACCAGAAAGGTCTAAGGGAAATCCTAGGTGTGGGCTCAGTCCCTCGAGCGGGCCGCCAGGGACTCGCTGACCAGACGGGCGACCCGGGTCGCCAGCTCGGCACGCACCATGACCTCCAGCGTGCGCGCCTGCTGCACCTGCACGGTACGCAAGGCATCCAGCACCAGGGGCTCGAGCTCGACGAGGACCCGCTCAAGCACGCGCCGGGCCAGTTCATCCTCGGCCACTGGCGACGGTGCGGCAGCGGCCGCGTCGACCGCCGTTGCAGGCGCAGGCGCAGGAACGGACACGGGCGCGGGCGGCGCGAGGCCCGCGGGGTCAGAGTCGGAAGCCGCGGGGGGCTTGGACTTGACCACCTCGGTCAGGATGGGGACAAAACGCGGCGGCCCGGCGTCCTTCATGTGACGACATCCTTCTGGTCGACCTTGGTGAGGGCGTAGCCGCGGTCGGCATAGTGTTTCCAGCGCACCCGCGCACTGCGCAAGGGAGCGTCGTCCTGGGAGACCAGCTCGATCAGGCGCTCAAAGCCTTCAAAGCCCTGCGGAACCGTCTCGTGCAAGTTGACCAACACCTCCCGGTGCGGCGCCGCCTGCGGCGATTGCGCCAGCACGATGGGCGTGCGCGCGAGCAACTGGGGCGGCAAGGCGTCAGCCAGGCCGTGCGGCAGAAAGTCGTGTGCAGAGAACGTCCAGAGGGCCGCATCCAGGGCCCGCAAGTCCTCCGGGGAGCCCGTCACCACCACCCGCGCGCCACCGGTCGCCGCCTTGCGCAGCAGCCGGCAGGCATACGCGAGGCGGTCGCTGAGGTTGACGTGGAAGGCGATGTGGGTCATGGCACAGCGTGGATCGGGCCTTAGCGAGCCCGTGCGCGGGTCGCCTTCTGACCCGAGGTGTTCTTCCGGGCGGGCTTCTTCTTGGCTCGGGTCGACGCCGGGGCCGTGGGCTGCTGCGACAACAGGTAATCCACCAGCAAGCCGACCGGCCGGCCGGTAGCGCCCTTGGCAGCGCCACCTCGCCAGGCCGTGCCCGCGATGTCCAGGTGGGCCCAGGGGTACATGCGGGCAAATCGCTGCAGAAATTTGGCCGCCGTGATGGCGCCACCCTGGCGGCCCGCCACGTTGGCGACGTCGGCGAAATGGGTCTTCAGGCCCTCGGCATAGTCTTCGTCCAGGGGCATGCGCCAGCACGGATCGAGGGCCGACTCGCCCGCGTCCAGCAGCGCCTGCGCCAGTTCATCGTCCGAGCTGAAGAGGCCGCTGCGCACCGCCCCCAGGGCCACGACACAGGCGCCGGTCAGGGTGGCGATATCGACCACCGCGCAGGGCTCGAAGCGCTCGGCATAGGTCAGTGCGTCGCACAGGATCAGGCGGCCCTCGGCGTCGGTGTTGAGGACCTCAATCGTCTGACCACTCATGCTGGTGACCACGTCGCCCGGCTTGAGCGCACGCCCATCGGGCAGGTTCTCGCAGCTGGGGATCAGACCGATCACGTTCACGCGGGGCTTGAGGGCCGCCAGGGCCCGGAAGGTGCCCAGGACGCTGGCCGCACCGCCCATGTCGAATTTCATCTCGTCCATCTCGGCGGCCGGCTTGATGGAGATGCCGCCACTGTCGAAGGTGATCCCCTTGCCCACCAACACCACGGGCGCCACAGCGGCCGCGGCGCCCTGGTACTTCAGGACGATGAAGCGCAAGGGCTCGTGCGAGCCGCGGGCCACGGCCATGAAGGAGCCCATGCCGAGCCGCTCGACCTCCTTGGGCCCCAGCACCTGGCACTGAAAGCCCGCCTCGCGCGCCAGCAGGCGGGCGCGCTGGCCCAGGTAGGTCGGGGTGGCGATGTTGGGGGGCAGATTGCCCAGCTCGCGGGCGAATTCGATTCCCAGGGCCGTGCCACAGGCGGCCTCGAATCGCGCCTGAACCCCGGGGCGGGCCGCATCGGGGACGCCGACGATGACCTTGGACAGCTCGCGCGGCTCGGGCTTGGACTTGGTGGCCGTGTAAGCGTAAGTGGTCTCACCCAGCGCCGACACCGTCGCATGCACGCCCGCCGGGCGCACGCCCTCGGGCAGGCAAACCAGGAGCTTGCGCACCCGGGTGCCCCGCAAGGCGGCCCCCACCGCACGCACGGCCGTGCGCACCGCGCGCGCCGAGAGATCGCCCGAGCCCACCAGCAGCACGCGCGGCGCCGCGATGCCGGCGGGGCGCCAGGCCGAGAGCAGCTTGCCGGCCTGGCTGCCCAGAGCCTGG
>CANGSD010000223.1 GCA_947455875.1 Comamonadaceae bacterium | reverse complement strand
GAGCCCTCGGTGCCCATATTGCCGCCGTACTTGCTGAAGATGTGCCGCACTTCGGCCACCGTGCGCACCTTGTTGTCGGTCATGGTGTCCACGATGATGGCCGCGCCGCCGATGCCGTAGCCCTCGTAGCGGATCTCTTCGTAGTTCACGCCCTCGAGGTTGCCGGTGGCCTTGTCGATGTTGCGCTTGATGGTGTCGGCCGGCATATTGGCCGCCTTGGCCTTGTCCACCGCCAGACGCAGACGGGGATTGGCATTGAGGTCACCCCCGCCCTGGCGGGCCGCGACCATGATCTCGCGGATCACGCGGGTCCAGACCTTGCCGCGCTTTTCATCCTGGCGGCCCTTGCGGTGCTGAATATTGGCCCATTTACTGTGTCCAGCCACGGGTGATGTCCTTGTCTGAGTCGAGTGCGCCGCGCACGCGCGGGAAAACCCGTATTCTACTTTTTGCCCCGACGCGACCTGAAGCGCCCCAAAAGCAAGAGGCCGCCCAAAGGCGGCCTCCTGGGATAGACGGCTGCGGCTCAGGACCCGTCGCTGGACGAGACTTCTTCCGGCTCGGGCTTGGCACGCCCTTCCTTCTTGGGCAGCGGCTGGATGTCCAGCAGCACCTCGTCCTTGCCGTCCAGATCCACCGTCAGGCGGCCGCCATCGGTCAGACGGCCAAACAGCAGCTCGTCGGCCAGCGCCCGGCGGATGGTGTCCTGGATCAGGCGCTGCATCGGGCGTGCGCCCATGAGGGGATCGAAGCCCTTCTTGGCCAGGTGCTTGCGCAGCGTGTCGGTGAAGGTGACATCGACCTTCTTCTCCTGCAGCTGCTGCTCGAGCACCAGCAGGAACTTGTCGACCACCCGCATGATGACCTGCTCGTCCAGCGCCTTGAAGCTCACGATGGCATCGAGGCGGTTGCGGAACTCCGGCGTGAACAGACGCTTGATGTCGGCCATCTCGTCACCGGCCGCACGCGGGTTGGTGAAGCCGATGGTGGCCTTGTTCATGGTCTCGGCGCCCGCGTTGGTGGTCATGATGATGATCACGTTACGGAAGTCGGCCTTGCGCCCGTTGTTATCGGTCAGCGTGCCGTGGTCCATCACCTGCAGCAGCACGTTGAAGATGTCCGGGTGCGCCTTCTCGATCTCGTCGAGCAAGAGCACCGCATGCGGCTTCTTGGTGACGGCTTCGGTCAGCAGACCGCCCTGGTCAAAGCCCACGTAGCCAGGGGGCGCACCGATCAGGCGCGAGACCGCATGGCGCTCCATGTACTCGGACATGTCAAAGCGAATCAGCTCGATGCCCATGATGTAGGCCAGCTGCTTGGCCGCTTCGGTCTTGCCCACGCCAGTGGGACCGGAGAACAGGAACGCGCCGATCGGCTTGTCGCCCTTGCCCAGGCCCGAGCGCGCCATCTTGACGGACGCGGCCAGCACCTCCAGGGCCTTGTCCTGACCGAACACCACGCTCTTGAGGTCACGCTCCAGGCTTTGCAGCTTGCCGCGGTCGTCATTGGAGACGTTGGCAGGCGGAATACGCGCGATCTTGGCCACGATCTCCTCGACCTCGGCCTTGGAAATCGTCTTCTTGCGCTTGCTCACCGGCAGGATGCGCTGAGCGGCGCCGGCCTCGTCGATCACATCGATCGCCTTGTCGGGCAGATGACGGTCGTTGATGTACTTGGCGCTGAGCTCGGCGGCGGCCTGCAGGGCGTTGGCGGCGTACTTCACGCTGTGGTGCTCTTCGAAGCGTGACTTCAGACCCTTGAGGATCTCGACCGTCTGCTCGATCGTCGGCTCGACCACATCAACCTTCTGGAAGCGCCGCGACAGCGCCGCGTCCTTCTCGAAGATGCCGCGGTACTCGGTGAAGGTGGTCGCGCCGATGCATTTGAGCTGGCCGCTGGACAGCGCCGGTTTGAGCAGGTTGGACGCGTCCAGAGTGCCGCCCGAGGCGGCGCCAGCGCCGATCAGGGTGTGGATCTCGTCGATGAACAAAATCGCCTGCGGCTTGTCCTTGAGCGACTTGAGCACGCTCTTGAGGCGCTGCTCGAAATCGCCGCGGTACTTGGTGCCCGCCAGCAGCGCGCCCATATCGAGCGAGTAGACCTGAGACTCGGCCAGGATCTCGGGCACGTCCTTTTGCACGATGCGCCAGGCCAAGCCCTCGGCGATCGCGGTCTTGCCCACGCCGGCTTCGCCCACCAGCAGCGGGTTGTTCTTGCGGCGACGGCACAGGATCTGGATGACGCGCTCGACCTCGTACTCGCGGCCGATCAGCGGATCGATCTTGCCGTCTTTCGCCGCTTGGTTCAGATTGAGCGTGAACTGCTCGAGAGCCGAAGCCTTCTCGTTCTTCTCCCCGCCCTCCTCGCTTTCGCCGCCGGTGGGCTCATTGCCCTTGGCCGGCTCGGGCGGATCGGTCTTCTTGATGCCGTGCGCGATGAAGTTGACCACGTCCAGGCGCGTCACGCCCTGCTGGTGCAGGTAGTAGACGGCGTGCGAGTCTTTCTCGCCAAAGATCGCCACGAGCACGTTGGCGCCGGTGACTTCTTTCTTGCCATTGCCGGTGGACTGCACGTGCATGATGGCGCGCTGGATCACGCGCTGGAAACCCAGCGTCGGCTGGGTGTCCACATCATCGGTGCCCGCCACCTGCGGCGTGTTGTCCTTGATGAAGTTGGACAGCGACTTGCGCAGGTCGTCGATATTGGCCGAGCAGGCCCGCAACACTTCGGCCGCGCTGGGGTTGTCCAGCAGGGCCAGCAACAGGTGCTCGACGGTGATGAATTCGTGGCGCTGCTGTCGGGCCTCGACGAACGCCATGTGGAGGCTGACTTCCAATTCCTGGGCAATCATGAAAAATCCTTTGCCTTGCGAGCTGACCCACTGAAAAAACGATCTTGGCTTAGAGCCACTGTAATGCTGATCCGTTCAACTTTCACTTACTCTACCGGTTCACTCACACATTGCAGGGGATGCCCCGCCTCGCGGGCTGCCGCTTGCACCTGATCGACCTTGGTCGCGGCGACATCACGTGAATAGACGCCGCACACGCCTTTGCCGTCCAGGTGGATCTTGAGCATGATCTGCGTGGCGGTCTCGCGGTCCTTGTTGAAGAACTCCTGGATGACCACCACCACGAACTCCATGGGGGTGAAGTCGTCGTTGAGCATGACGACCTGGTACATCTGGGGTGGCTGGGTTTTCTGGGTGCGCCGCTCCAGGACCACGGAGTCACCGCTGTCATCCTTGGTCCGCTGCGGGGGGAGCCCAGGCGGGGGAAGGGGTGATTTGCTGGCCATGGGGCTGATTTTATCGGCCGGATTTAGCTCAGCCTCGCACATCGGCGTCCAGGTGGGAGGTATTTGGCATCCGCTGGGCGCCCGTTCGCGCTTTGCGCCCGCTGTGTCGCACCTGCCAGAGGTCCCCGCGCCCCGGCGACGCGGCGGTGCACGCAGATTCAAAGACAGCCTTTATTTGTACTTTGGTTTGCACAAACATTGACACCTGGCCCCCAAATCTCGGACACTGCACCGACGCGACTACAGAAATGTCGAGAGACGCACGAGATAGACACTATGGCGACTGGCACTGTCAAATGGTTCAATGATGCAAAGGGTTTCGGCTTTATCGAACCCGACGGCGGCGGCGCAGACGTTTTCGCGCACTTTTCCGCCATCTCCATGGAGGGCTT
>CANGSD010000222.1 GCA_947455875.1 Comamonadaceae bacterium | reverse complement strand
TGGGCGAGACGCTGGCCCAGCGCGTGGTGTCCACCGTGCCGCCCAACGAGATCGACGTGATCATCCCCATCCCGGAGTCGAGCCGACCCAGTGCGACGCAGCTGGCGCACCTGCTGGGGGTGCCGTATCGCGAAGGCTTCGTGAAGAACCGCTACGTGGGCCGCACCTTCATCATGCCGGGTCAGGGCGTGCGCAAGAAGTCCGTCCGTCAGAAGCTCAATGTGATCGCCAGCGAGTTCAAGGACCGTAACGTGCTGCTGGTGGACGACTCCATCGTGCGCGGCACGACCAGCCGCGAGATCGTGCAGATGGCCCGCGACGCGGGCGCCCGCAAGGTCTATCTGGCCAGCGCCGCACCGCCGGTGCGCTACCCCAACGTTTACGGCATCGATATGCCCACTTCCGCCGAGCTGGTGGCGTATGGCCGCACCGTCGAAGAAGTGCGCCAGATCATTGGCTGCGACGCGCTGATCTACCAGGAGGTGGAGGGCATGAAGCGCGCCATCCTCTCTGCCGCTCCGAAGGATGCGCCTAAGTTCGATGGCTTTGATGCCTCTTGCTTTGATGGCGTGTACGTGACCGGCGATATCAGCGCCGACGACATCGCACGCCTGAACGCAGGCCGCGACGGCCAGGACGAATCGGCTGACTCGGACACCTCGCGCCTGGCCTTGCCCAACGCACAAGACGCCTGAACACCATGGCCACTCAGAAATTGCCCGAAGGACTGCACCTGGACACGCTGGCGGTGCGCACTGCCGTCGACAAGAGCCAGTACGGCGAGAACGCCGAGGCGTTGTTCCTCACCTCCAGCTTCACCCAGCCCGATAGCGAGACCGCGGCCCGCCGCTTTGCGGGCGAGGAAGACGGCTACATCTATTCGCGCTTTACCAACCCCACGGTGGCCAGCATGGAGATGCGCCTAGCTGCCATGGAAGGCACCGAGGCCTGTATCGCCGCGGCCAGCGGCATGGGCGCGATCTTGCTGCTTTGCATGGGCCTGCTCAAGGCGGGTGACCATGTGGTGTGTTCGCGCTCGGTGTTCGGCTCCACCCTGAAGCTGATTGGGTCGGAGTTCGGCAAGTTTGGGGTGCAAAGCACCTTCGTGTCGCAGACCGATCTGGCCGAGTGGAAGGCGGCGATTCGCCCCAACACCAAGCTGCTGTTTGCCGAGACGCCCACCAATCCGCTGACCGAGGTGTGCGACATCCGCGCGCTGGCTGACCTGGCGCACAACGCCGGCGCGCTGCTGGCGGTGGACAACTGCTTTTGCACGCCCGCCTTGCAAAAGCCCGCGGCCCTGGGCGCGGACATCATCACGCACTCGGGCACCAAGTACCTGGACGGTCAGGGCCGGGTGATCGCCGGCGCGATTTGCGCGAGCGAGTCCTTGATTCGCGAGAAGCTGATTCCGGTGCAACGCAGTGGCGGCATCACGCTGTCGCCGTTCAATGCCTGGGTGGTGCTCAAGGGCCTGGAGACGCTGGGCATCCGCATGGAGGCGCAATCCAAGCGCGCCCTCGAACTCGCGCGCTGGCTCGAGTCGCACCCCGGTGTCGAGCGCGTGTACTACCCGGGTCTGGCCAGTCACCCCCAGCACGCGTTGGCGATGGCGCAGCAATCGGGCCAGGGCGGTGCGGTGGTGTCCTTTGACGTGAAGGGCGCGACACCCCAAGCAGGCCGTGCCAACGCCTTCCAGGTGATTGACTCGACCAAGTGGCTGTCCATCACCGCCAACCTGGGCGATGTGAAAACCATCATCACCCAACCGGCTAGCACCTCGCATGGGCGCCTCTCCGAAGAACAGCGCCAGGCAGCTGGCATCCGCCAGAACCTGGTGCGCGTGGCGGTGGGCCTGGAGCACCTGGGTGATATCCAGGCCGACCTGGCCCATGGACTTGACCTTCTGACCTGATTGTTCGCTGTGACCTCTGAGACTTCCAAGCCAACGGACGGTGCGCGCGTGCGCACGCGCTTCGCGCCGTCGCCTACCGGCTTCATTCACCTGGGCAATATTCGATCGGCGCTGTATCCGTGGGCGTTCGCGCGCTCGCAGGGCGGCGACTTCATCCTGCGTATCGAAGACACCGATCTGGAGCGCTCCTCGCAAGCCGCGGTGGACGTGATCCTGGAGGGCATGGCCTGGCTGGGCCTGTCGCACGACGAAGGTCCGTTCTATCAAATGCAGCGGATGGACCGCTACCGCGAGGTGCTGGCCCAGATGCAGGAAAAGGGATTGGTGTATCCC
Source organism: Comamonadaceae bacterium (assembly GCA_947455875.1). Next base: position 1,443 of record CANGSD010000222.1, on the reverse strand, counting down.
TGCTACATGAGCGTCGCCGACCTCGACGCCCTGCGTGAGCGCCAGATGGCCGCCAAGGAAAAGCCCCGCTACGACGGCACCTGGCGGCCCGAGCCGGGCCAGGTGCTGCCGCCGGTGCCCGAAGGTGTCAAGCCGGTGCTGCGGTTTCGTAATCCGCAAGGCGGTGTGGTGGCCTGGGACGACAAGGTCAAGGGACGCATCGAAATCGCCAACGCCGAACTCGACGACCTGGTGATCGCGCGGCCCGACGGCACGCCCACCTACAACTTCTGCGTGGTGGTGGACGACATCGACATGCGCATCACCCATGTGATTCGCGGTGACGACCATGTGAACAACACGCCGCGCCAGATCAACATTTTTCGCGCACTGGGGCAGGAGCCGCCGGTGTACGCGCACCTGCCCACCGTGCTCAATGAGCAGGGCGAGAAGATGTCCAAGCGCAATGGCGCCAAGCCGGTGACGCAGTTTCGCGACGAAGGTTTTCTGGCCGATGCGGTGGTCAATTACCTGGCGCGTCTGGGCTGGTCGCATGGCGACGACGAGATCTTTTCGCGCGAGCAGTTTCTGCAGTGGTTCGACCTGGACCATCTGGGGCGCAGCGCCGCGCAGTTTGATGAGGCCAAGCTGCGTTGGGTGAACGCGCAGCATATGAAGACCACGCCCGATGCGGCGCTGGCGCAGCTCGTGCTGCCGCAGCTGCAGGCCATGGGCCTGACGCCCGACGAGCGCTTGCCCGCGATCTGCGGCCTGTTCAAGGACCGCTGCGACACCACCGTGATCCTGGCCGCCTGGGCCGCCAAGTTTTATCAGCCGGTGGTGCCCGCCGCCGAAGAACTCGCGCAGCATGTGACGGATGCCGTGCGTCCGGCCATCGGGCAGTTGGCCAGCGCGCTGGCTGCATGCGCCTGGGACAAGGCGGCCATCGCCGAGACGATCAAGGAGACTCTGCGCGCCACTGGCTTGAAGATGCCCCAGTTGGCCATGCCGGTGCGGGTGCTGGTGCTGGGAACGCCCCAGACGCCCTCGCTGGACGCGGTGTTGGCCTTGTTCCCCCGGGAGGAAGTTTTGCGCCGCTTGTCGAGCGTTTGAAAAACGTTGTAGAATCGCTGTCTCGACGCCAGAGGGGGGTATAGCTCAGCTGGGAGAGCGCTTGCATGGCATGCAAGAGGTCAGCGGTTCGATCCCGCTTACCTCCACCAAAAAGTGTCGAGTCGGATTAGTCCAAAGGTTTTGACCCTATCGTCTAGAGGCCTAGGACATCACCCTTTCACGGTGAGTACCGGGGTTCGAATCCCCGTAGGGTCGCCAAGTTTTGTAGCACTTGGTCAGCTGCTTCCGCAGTTTGACAAAAGTTACAGCTACCAGGAGTGGTAGTTCAGTTGGTTAGAATACCGGCCTGTCACGCCGGGGGTCGAGGGTTCGAGTCCCGTCCACTCCGCC
>CANGSD010000221.1 GCA_947455875.1 Comamonadaceae bacterium | reverse complement strand
GAGGGCTCGGTGGCCTTCCAGTTCAAGCACTGCGGTCAGTTGATCCTGGCCCCCGGCACCCCGGAAGACGCGGTGATGGAAGTGGCCCTGGAAGCCGGCGCCGACGATGTCATTTCCGACGACGACGGCGCGATCGAGGTGCTGACCGCACCCGCCGCCTTCGAGCCCGTCAAGCATGCCCTGGAGGCCAAGGCCCTCAAGCCCGAAGTCGCCGAAGTCACCTGGCGCCCCGAGAACACCATCGCGCTGGCCGGCGAGGAGGGTGCCCGCATGCAAAAACTGCTGGACATGCTCGAAGACCTGGACGACGTCCAAGACGTGTTCCACAACGCCGAGATTTCCGAATGAAGGTGCTTGTCATTGGTGGCGGCGGCCGTGAACACGCGCTGGCCTGGAAGCTGGCCCAGTCGCCCAAGGTGCAGGCGGTCTATGTGGCCCCTGGCAATGGCGGCACGGCCCTGGATCCGCGCTTGGAAAATCTTCCTCTGACCGACATCGCGCAGCTGCGTCAATGGGCGCTGGACGAAAAGATCGCGCTCACGGTGGTCGGGCCCGAGGCGCCGCTGGCGGCCGGTGTGGTCGACGCGTTTCGCGCCGCAGGCCTGCGGGTCTTTGGCCCCACGCAGGCGGCGGCGCAACTCGAGAGCTCCAAGGCCTTTTCCAAGGCCTTCATGAAGCGTCACGGCATTCCCACCGCCGCTTACGAGACCTTCACCGACGCGGCCCTGGCGCATGCCTATGTCGACCGCCAAGGCGCGCCCATCGTGATCAAGGCCGACGGCCTGGCAGCGGGCAAGGGCGTGGTCGTGGCCATGAGTCTGGCCGAGGCGCACGAGGCCATCGACTTCATGCTCCTGGACAACACCCTGGGCGTGGCCCACAACCAGGGCGGCGCGCGGGTGGTGATCGAGGAATTCCTCGTGGGCGAGGAGGCCAGCTTCATCGTCTTGTGCGATGGCCGCAACGTCACCGCGCTGGCCACCAGCCAGGATCACAAGCGCCTGATGGACAACGACCAGGGGCCCAACACCGGCGGCATGGGCGCCTATTCGCCCGCGCCGGTGGTGACACCCGAGGTGCATGCCCGCGCCATGCGCGAGGTGATCCTGCCCACCATCCGCGGCATGGAAAAGGACGGTATTCCGTACACCGGTTTTCTGTATGCAGGCCTCATGATCGACGCCCAGGGTCAGGTCAAGACGCTCGAATTCAACTGCCGCATGGGCGATCCCGAGACGCAGCCGATCATGATGCGGCTGAAGTCCGACCTGGTCGAGGTGATGCTGGCCGCCACCTCCGGCGCGCTGGACACCCTCGAGTTGCAGTGGGACCGCCGCACCGCGCTGGGCGTGGTGGTGGCTGCCGGCGGCTACCCCATGGATCCGCGCAAGGGCGATGTGATCCACGGCCTGCCCGCCGAGGCCTCCGATGCCATGGTGTTCCATGCCGGCACGGTGCGCCAGGGCGAGCAGACCGTCACCAGCGGCGGACGCGTGCTGTGCGTGACGGCGCTGGCCGACACGGTCAAGGCGGCCCAGGTGCGTGCCTACGAAGTCCTGCGGGGCATTTCCTTTGATGGCGCCCAGTGGCGCACCGACATCGGCCACCGGGCCGTGAAGGGCTGATTGCGATGAACCCGATTGCCTCCGTACGCGACTACCTGCTCGGATTGCAGCAACGCATCACCGGTGCGATTGCGCAGGTCGATGGCCACACCTTCCTATCCGACGCCTGGCAAAAGCCCGCTGGCGAGACCCTGCAGGGCAACGGCATCACCATGATCATGGAAAACGGCAAGGTGTTCGAGCGCGCGGGCTGCGGCTTCTCGCACGTGACCGGCCCGCGCCTGCCGCCTTCGGCCACGCAGCACCGCCCAGAGCTGGCGGGCGCGCCCTTCGAGGCCATGGGCGTGTCGCTGGTGTTTCATCCGCGCAATCCTTATGCGCCCACGGTGCACCTGAATGTGCGCATGATCGCCGCCACGCCGGCCAGTGGTGAGCCGGTGTGCTGGTTTGGTGGTGGCATGGACCTCACCCCCTATTACGGCTTCGAAGAAGACGCCAAGCACTTTCACAGCACTTGCCGCGACGCGCTCGCGCCGTTTGGCGACGACAAGTACCCGCGCTTTAAAAAATGGTGCGACGAGTACTTCACCCTCAAGCACCGCGGCGAGCAGCGCGGTGTGGGCGGCGTGTTCTTTGATGATTTTTCTGAGCTGGGTGCCGAGCGCAGCTTCGCGATGATGCGCGCCGTGGGTGATGCCTTCAACGAGGCCTATGTGCCCATCGTGCGCCGTCGCATGGACACGCCCTATGGCGAGCGTGAGCGCAATTTCCAGTTGTATCGGCGCGGCCGCTATGTCGAATTCAATCTGGTCTGGGACCGCGGTACCCACTTTGGCCTGCAATCGGGCGGCCGCACCGAGTCCATCCTGATGTCCATGCCGCCGCTGGCCAGCTGGTCCTACCAACACCAGCCCGAGCCCGGTACGCCCGAAGACGATCTCTATCGCAAGTTCATCGTGCCGCGGGAGTGGGTGTGAGCGCAGCGCGCCGCCTCGGCATCTTCGGCGGCGCCTTCGATCCTCCGCACCAGGCCCATGTGGCGCTGGCGCGTGCGGCGATCGAACAACTGCAGCTCGACGCGCTGCGTATCGTTCCCACCGGTCAAGCCTGGCACAAGGCGCGGCCCTTGAGCGATGCGGCACATCGCCTGGCCATGGCGCGTCTGGCCTTTGCCGATCTGCCGCAGGCGGTCATCGACGAGCGCGAACTGCGACGCGCGGGCCCAACCTACACGGTCGACACCCTGCGCGAACTGCATCGCGAGCACCCGCAGGACACCCTGGTGCTGGTGATCGGCGCGGATCAGGCCGACACCTTCGACCAGTGGCGCGAAAGCGACGAGATTGCACGCCTGGCTATAATTTCCATCGCTGGCAGACCCCGCGCCGACGCGCCTGCGGCTGCTGTTGATGCCGCCCGAGTCCCGGGTGGGCAGTGGGTGCCGATCGCGCTGGCGCCCCTGGCGGTCAGTGCCACCGACATCCGCGAACGCCGGGCCGCCGGCCTCGGGATCGACCACCTGGTTCCCGCGCCGGTCGCGCGCTATATTGACCTCCACCACCTTTACCTGCCTGCCTGATGACCCAAGAATCCATTGCCAAGAAAGACACTCAGCGCCTGCAGCGCGCCATCGTGGAGGGTCTGGAGGACGTCAAGGCTCAGGACATCCGGGTGTTCAACACCGAGCATTTGTCGCCCCTGTTCGAGCGGGTAATCATCGCCTCGGGCACGTCGAATCGCCAGACCAAGGCCTTGGCCGCCAGCGTGCGGGATGCGGTGCGCGACGCCGGCTTTGGCAAGCCGCGCATCGAGGGCGAGGAAAACGGCGAATGGATCATCGTGGACTGCGGGGCGGCCGTCGCCCACATCATGCAGCCCGCGATCCGCGCCTACTACCACCTCGAAGACATCTGGGGCGACAAGCCCGTGCGCCTGAAGCTGGGTGCACCGAAGCCCGCCGCACCTGCACCGGCACCGGCTGCCAAGACCCCGGCCAAGAAGGCGCCGCCGCCGTCCCTGCGTCGCAGCAGTGCTGCCAAGACGGCCGCCAAGGCCGCTGATGATGCAGCCCGCTCGCCCGCCGCCAAGAAAAAGGCCGAGGCCAAGAAGGCTGCGCGCCGAGCGGCTGGG
>CANGSD010000220.1 GCA_947455875.1 Comamonadaceae bacterium | reverse complement strand
TCGATACGCCCGAACAGGCGCACGGTCTCCAGCGTCACCTCATGGTCGGTCTCGGCCGACTCAAAGCGCACGCCCTCGCGGGCCTCGAAGGCACTCAGCTCGGTCAGGTAACCATCGCGCACCTGCGGCCACGCAGCTTCGAAGGGCAGGAACTCGTCGGCAGGCAGCCCAAGATCGCGCGTGACGGCCAGCGCCATGCGATCGAGCAGCTGCGGTCGGTCCAGCGCGGCATCCTTGCGCAAGGCCTCGTGAAAGCGCCGCAGCACTTCATGCACCCAGTTGCCGAAATCGCGCTTGTCCAGATCCTGGTCAATCTCGGACGCCTCTTGCAGCCCCAGCTGCCGCAAAGCGAAAAAACGATACGGGCATTTGCGCAAATCCTCATAGGCGCTGGCCGAGAGCCGGTCCACCGGCAAGGCCGCGGCCCGTGCCTGGGGCCGTGCCACGGGTTGGCCGACGAGCTCGCGCACCGCGCGGGCATCCGCAGCTTCGCGCGCGCCGCCCTCATGGGCCAGCTGCTGCACCAAGGGGCTGGCCAGCACCGGCTCGCCCGCTTCATCGCTGATACGCCACAGCACATCGACCTGCGCGGTCTGCAAGGCCTGGCGCCAGCCTGCGCGCAGCACCTGCTCGAGTTGCTCGCGCGAAGGCAGGCCCAGCACCTCGCGCTGGGCCGGGGTCCAGGGACCGGGCGGCTCGGGCGAGGGGGCCAGGCGCACCTCGTCACAACCGGGTACCACCAACGCAGCGAAGCGTCGCCCCAGCAACTGGTTGAACGGTAGAACCACCACCTGGGCCGAGGCACTGGCCTGCGGCACGAAGCTCACAGCCTCCAGCGCCTCGTCGGCCCAGCCCGTGAAATCGGCAAGCGACAAGCGTCGCGCTGATTGCGGCCACTGAGACCACAAGGCCTGACCCGCCACATCCAGGCCCAGGGCCGCGACCAGCTGCGCGCCCGCCGCATCGGCCTGCAGCGGCTCCCACTGCCCGCCGGCTTGCAGTAGCTCGCGCACGGTCTCTTGCCACTGGGGCAAGGCCCGCGCCTGGCGCAGACGTGCCCGCGAGGCATTCGCTTGTTCCATCAAATCGGCCCAGGGCCCGAGCACCTCGTTTTGATGCCGCAGCAAACGCTCGGCCTTCACCGAGGCCCAATCGCGCAAGCCCGCGCGCCGCACACGCCCCTCCAGCGACAACACCTGCGAGGGCACGACCGCCGGACTGTTCTTGAGCCAATCGATCACCTCGTCGCTGGCCGCGTCCCAGGCACACGCGCGCAGCAGACCCATCACCTGGGCGGCGGCGCGCGTGGTCGACAATTTCCAACCGGTTTCATCGAGCAGACCCACACCGCGCGCCGCCAGCATGGCCCGCACACGCCGCGTGAGCACACGGTCCACCGCCGCCAAAGCCACCGGCGTGCGCCCCGCCTCAAGATGGCGCATCACGCAGGCCGCGGCGCGCTCGGCCTCGTGCGCCGGATCGGCGCAGGGATGCAAGGCGATCTGCCCGGGCGGAACTGGATCGTCCAGCGGCCAGCACACCGCCCGCTCGCCCAGGGTCTGCACCAGGGTCTGGGCCACCGGCTCGGGCTGCAGGCCCTGCACCACCACCAGCAATTCCAGGGTGTCCAAGGTCGCAGGGGCGAACAGCGTATCCGTCGCATACGAGGAGGCCGCAGCCCACTCCACGGCGATGCGTGCGACCGCGGCCTCGAGGGCCAGGGCCGGATCGTCCAGGCCTAGGCCGATCACCGCGCGGGCCCGCACGGCCCATTCGCCCCGGCGCGCGGGCGGCGCAGCGGCGGCGACCGACGCGAGCTGCCAGGCGTCATCCACCAATTGGGGCGCCAGTGTCAGGGCCTGCCGCGTCAGGCCAGCGCGCTCGAGCCACAGGCGTGCGGTAAGCAGGTCCAGGCCGCGGTCGAAGCTCAGGTCCTCGGGACCAGGCGCAAAGCCGCCCCGGGCGGCCCAGTTCAGGGTGGTTTCAAAGCGCGGCGTGTAGCCATCGGGCGCAAGCCGAGCCCAGGCGCGGCGGGCCAGTGGCATCAGTTGCGCGTAGGGCAAGAGGACGACGGTGCGTGCGGCGTGCGCTTTGCGCGATGCCAGCAGGTCCGCCAGGCGCTGCACCAGAGCGTCCAGGGCCGCGGCACCTGCATCGGCCGACGCTATCGCGCCCATCGCCATTCCCGATCGGGCCGACGCCGGTGAAAAAGGCCTGTTTCTGTCACAATCCCCGCACTTTACCTGCCCGTGGGCTCACCCCACGACCCTCCCCTAGGAACTCCATCATGGCCAGCGACCTGATCAAGCACATCTCCGACAGCTCCTTCGAAAACGACGTCCTCAAATCGGACAAGCCCGTGCTGGTCGACTACTGGGCCGAGTGGTGCGGCCCCTGCAAGATGATCGCCCCCATCCTGGACGAAGTCTCCGCCGCCTACCAGGGCAAGCTGCAAGTGGCCAAAATGAACGTCGATGAAAACCGCGACATCCCCGCCAAGTTCGGCATTCGCGGCATCCCCACGCTGATGTTGTTCAAGGGCGGCGAGCTCGCCGCCACCAAGGTCGGTGCCATGAGCAAAGCCCAGCTCACCGCCTTCATCGACCAGCAACTGGCCTGATCGCTGCGGGCGGCGACGCGCCTCATTTGGGGCGTGCGCGCAACACCCCACCCCGGAGGGACCCCATGGGTCCCTTTTTCGTATCTATAATCGCCTTCAACCACTGGTCGCCTGCGTAGCGGCCAGATCGAGTCCCCGGTTCTTGAGGCACTTCCGCCTCGCCCAGAACCTCCCCCAGACCTGACACCAACTCCGCAAGGGGTGCCATCGCGAGCACAACGCCATGCACTTAAACGAACTCAAGGCACTGCACGTCTCTGAAGTCCTCAAGCAAGCCGAGGAACTGGAGATCGAAAACACCGGCCGCATGCGCAAGCAGGAGCTGATGTTCGCCATCATCAAGAAGCGCGCCAAAGCCGGCGAACAGGTCTTCGCCGACGGCGTGCTCGAGATCCTGCCCGATGGTTTCGGCTTCCTGCGCAGCCCCGACACCAGCTTCACCGCCAGCACCGACGACATCTACATCTCCCCCAGCCAGGTGCGGCGCTTCAACCTGCACACCGGCGACATGATCGAGGGCGAGGTGCGCATTCCCAAGGATGGCGAGCGTTACTTCGCGCTGACCAAGCTCGATGCGGTCAACGGCGGCCCGCCCGAGCAGAACAAACACAAGGTGATGTTCGAGAACCTCACCCCGCTGTTCCCCAAAGAGCAAATGCGGCTCGAGCGCGAGAGCCTCAAGGGCGAGGAAAACATCACCGGCCGGGTGATCGACATCATTGCCCCCATCGGCAAGGGCCAGCGCGCGCTGATCGTCGCGCCCCCGAAGTCCGGCAAGACGGTGATGATGCAAAGCATCGCCCACGCCATCTCCTCCAACTTCCCCGACAGCTACATGATGGTGCTGCTCGTCGACGAGCGGCCCGAGGAAGTGACCGACATGCAGCGCTCGGTGAAGGCCGAGGTGATTGCCTCCACTTTTGACGAACCAGCCGCTCGCCACGTGCACGTGGCCGAGATGGTGATCGAGCGCGCCAAGCGCCTGGTCGAACTCAAAAAAGACGTGGTCATCCTGCTGGACTCCATCACCCGCCTAGCCCGCGCCTACAACAACGTGGTGCCCTCATCCGGCAAGGTGCTGACCGGTGGCGTGGA
>CANGSD010000219.1 GCA_947455875.1 Comamonadaceae bacterium | reverse complement strand
ATCGAGGTGCCAGGCTGCGGCAGCCAGCGCCTGCGGGTCGCGGTCTACACCGGTGACCGGATGGCCTCGGCCTGCAAATTCCACCAGATGACGACCCGCGCCGCAGGCCACGTCCAGCACGGGCTGGCCCGCCGGTACGAGATGGGCCCAGCGCTGGACCCACTCGCTGGGCGTGGTGCTCGCGTGCATCAGTTGAAGCAGGCCCAGATCTGCTCGGACAAGGTCACGAGCAACTGCGGCTGCGTGTACAGCGCGAACACACCCGCCAGCACCGCCAGGGCGATGGCGTAGGCCACAAGGGCGCGTACGCGGGGTGTCATCTCAGGCCGCCTGGGGCGCAGGCGCGCGCGGGATCGGCGTGCCGCGCACCGGCAGGTTCAGGGCCGCAGCCACCCCACCCAGCGCGATGGCGATGTACCAGACGATGTCGTAGCTGCCGGTGCGGTCATAGAGAAAACCGCCGAGCCACACGCCCATGAAGGAGCCGACTTGGTGGCTGAAGAAAGCGATGCCCCCCAACATGGACAGGTGGGCCACGCCAAAGATCTGGGCCACCAGCGCGTTGGTGGGCGGCACGGTGGACAGCCACAGCAGGCCCATGACCGACGAGAAGATGTACACCGACAGCGGTGACAGCGGCACGATCAGGAACACGGCGATGACCACCGCGCGCGCGACGTAGATGAAGGCCAGGATCTTTTGCTTGGCCAGCTTCTGCCCCAGCGCGCCCGCGATGTAGGTGCCAAACACATTGAACAGACCGATCAGGGCCAGCGAGTAGCTCGCCACCTCGGGCGTGAGGCCCTTGTCCTTGAGGTAGCTGGGCATGTGCACCCCGATGAACACCACCTGGAAGCCGCACACGAAGTAGCCCAGGACCAGCAGCTGGAAGCTGGGGTAGCGGGTGGCTTCGCGCAGGGCCTGCAGGATGGTCTGGTCCCGGGGGGTCGGGGTCGCGCCCCTGAAGCCCGGTTCGCGCAGACCCAGGGACAGCGGGGCGATCAAGAGCGCGGCCACGCCCAGCACGATCAGGGCCTGCTGCCAGCCCAGGTTCGCGATCAGCATGCCTTCGACCGGCACCATCAGGAATTGCCCGAACGACCCGGCCGCCGCGGCCATGCCCATGGCCCAGGAGCGTTTGGCCGGATCGATCTGGCGGCCGATCACGCCGTAGATGACCGCGTAGGTGGTGCCGGCCTGGGCCATGCCGATCAGGATGCCGGCAGTCAGTGCGAACACTGCGGGGTTGGGTGCCAGGGCCATGCCGACCAGTCCAGCCCCGTACAGCGCCGCGCCGCCCAAGAGTACGCGGAAGGCCCCGAAGCGGTCGGCCAGCATCCCGGCGAAGATGCCGGCGGCGCCCCAGGGCAGGTTCTGGATCGCCAGCGCGAAGGAAAAGGTCTCGCGTGTCCAGCCCTGGGCCTGGGTGATGGGCTGCAGCCACAGGCCGAAGCCGTGGCGGATGCCCATGGACAGGGTGACGATGGCGGCGCCGCAGGCGAGCACCTGCAGCATGGACAAACGGGGGGCTTGGGTCATGGGCGAAGACTGTACCCAAGGACGGCCCAGGCCGCTGTCGCCCGCGCGCGCCGGCCTGGGCTGGTTTTTCATACAGCCCGCGGGCGCCGCGCCACTACAATGCGCGCTCCACACGGCCCCCTTCCATGGCAAGCAAACCCTCCTCAGCCCCCTCCGACTACTCCGAAGGTTCGATCCGCGTGCTCAAGGGCCTGGAGCCCGTCAAGCAGCGGCCCGGCATGTACACCCGCACCGACAACCCCCTGCACGTGGTGCAGGAGGTGCTCGATAACGCCGCCGACGAAGCCCTGGCCGGCCACGGCAAACGCATCAAGGTCACCCTGCACACCGACGGCTCGGTCAGCGTCGAGGACGACGGCCGCGGCATTCCCTTCGGCCTGCACCCCGAAGAGGGCGCACCGGTGATCGAGCTGGTCTTCACTCGCCTGCACGCGGGCGGCAAGTTCGACAAGGGCCAGGGCGGGGCCTACAGCTTCTCGGGTGGCTTGCACGGCGTGGGCGTGTCGGTCACCAACGCGCTGGCCAAGCGCCTGGAGGCCGTCTCGCACCGCGAAGGCCAGGTGGCGCGCCTGGTGTTCGAGGGCGGCGATGTGACCGAGCCGCTGCAACTGCGCAAGGCCGTCGAGGGCGATCGTCGCCAGGGCACCAGCGTGCGCGTGTGGCCCGATGGCAAGTATTTCGAGTCGTCGCAGCTGCCGATGAACGAACTGGCCCACCTGCTGCGAAGCAAGGCGGTGCTGATGCCCGGCGTGGCGGTGTCGCTGGTGAACGAGAAAACCCGCGAGACCCAGAGCTGGCAGTACAAGGGCGGCCTGGCCGATTACCTGATGCAGACCCTGGGCGGCGACCCGGTGATTCCGCTTTTTTCGGGCGAGGGCTTTGCCGACAGCAACGAGACCTTTGCCGAAGGCGAGGGCGCGCAGTGGTGTGTGGCCTTCACCGAAGACGGCCAGCCGGTGCGTGAGAGCTACGTCAACCTGATTCCCACCACCGCCGGCGGCACTCACGACAGCGGCCTGCGCGATGGCCTGTTCACCGCGGTCAAGAGCTTCATCGAGCTGCATTCGCTGCTGCCCAAGGGCGTGAAGCTGATGCCCGAAGACGTGTTCGCCCGCGCCTCGTATGTCTTGTCGGCCAAGGTGCTCGATCCGCAGTTTCAGGGGCAGATCAAGGAGCGACTCAATTCGCGCGATGCGGTGCGCCTCGTGTCCAGTTTCGTGCGCCCGGCCCTGGAGCTGTGGCTGAACCAGCATGTCGAATACGGCAAGAAGCTGGCCGAGTTGGCGATCAAGGCGGCCCAGACCCGCCAGCGCGCCGGCCAGAAAGTGGAAAAGCGCAAGGGCTCGGGCGTGGCCGTCCTGCCCGGCAAGCTCACCGACTGCGAAAGCCGCGACACCCGCGACAACGAGGTCTTTCTGGTCGAGGGCGATTCCGCCGGTGGCAGCGCCAAGATGGGCCGCAACAAGGAATGCCAGGCGGTGCTGCCGCTGCGGGGCAAGGTGCTCAATACCTGGGAGGTCGAGCGCGATCGTCTGTTTGCCAACACCGAGATCCACGACATCTCGGTGGCCATCGGCGTCGACCCGCATGGGCCGAACGACACGCCCGATCTGTCGGGGCTGCGTTACGGCAAGGTCTGCATCCTGTCGGACGCCGACGTCGACGGCTCGCACATTCAGGTGCTGCTGCTCACGCTGTTTTTCCGGCACTTCCCCAAGCTGATTGAGGCCGGCCATGTGTATGTGGCGCGCCCGCCGCTGTTTCGGGTGGATGCGCCCGCGCGTGGCAAGAAGGCCGCCTCCAAGAACTACGCGCTGGACGAAGGCGAGCTCACCGCCATCCTCGACAAACTGCGCAAGGAAGGCGTGCGTGAAGGCGCCTGGACCATCAGCCGCTTCAAGGGCCTGGGCGAGATGAGCGCCGAGCAGCTGTGGGAGACCACGCTGAACCCCGACACCCGTCGTCTGCTGCCGGTGCAGCTGGGCGACCTCGACTTTGCCCGCACCGAAGCCCTCATGACCCAGTTGATGGGCAAGGGCGAGGCTGCCGCGCGCCGTGAGCTCATGGAGCTGCACGGAGACTCCATTGAAATTGATGTGTGACCATGTCTGATCAGAATGTGCTGGAACTGGCGTCCGAATCGGGCGACAACCCGGGCCTGGGGGCCTATGCCCGCCAGGCGTATCT
>CANGSD010000218.1 GCA_947455875.1 Comamonadaceae bacterium | reverse complement strand
CTGCCCTTCGAAGCTGCGTGGCCGCAGGTGCGCGATGGTTACCTGACCGAGCTGAGTGCCTTCGAGGCCCGCGAGGGCGTGCGCTTTGAGTCGGCCGAGACCGACCATGAGGTGACGCTGGAGACCGTGCGCCTGTTCGGGCGTATCGACCGCATCGACCGCCTGCCCGATGGCCGACGCATGGTGATGGACTACAAGACCGAGGCCCATAACAGCCTGAAGGCGCGGGTGAAGCTGCCGATGGAGGACACGCAGTTGGCCTTTTATGCGGCGCTCCTTGAGGACGAAGCGCCCCCCCGCGCCGCCTACGTGCATGTGGGCGAGCGCGGCGAGACCCATTGGGTCGAGCAGCTCGAGGTGCTGGCGGCGCGCGATGCGCTGGTGCAGGGCGTGCAGGACGATATGCGGCGCATCGGTGAGGGCACGCACCTGCAAGCCCTGGGCGAGGGCCAGGCCTGCGAGTACTGCGCAGCGCGTGGCTTGTGCCGCAAGGATTTCTGGGGGGCGTGAGCGCGATGACCGACTACGCCTATGAATTGAACGGGCAGCGCGTGAGCCGCGAGGGCTTCTATGCCGTGGCCTGCGACCCGCGACGCAGCGTGGCGGTGCAGGCCTGTGCGGGTGCGGGCAAGACCTGGATGCTGGTCTCGCGGATCTTGCGGGCCCTGCTCGAAGGCGCACCCCCGCACGAGATCCTGGCCATCACCTTCACCAAGAAGGCGGCGGGCGAAATGCGCGAACGGCTGCACCAGTGGCTGCAGGCGTTTGCCCGCGCTGACGATGCCACCTTGCTGCGCGAACTGGTGATACGCGGCGTGGCGCCCGATGCCGCTGCTGCCTTGGTGCAGCCTTTGCGGGATTTGTATGCGCGCCTGTTGGCCACGGGCCGGCCCGTGCAGATTCGCACCTTTCACAGCTGGTTCGCGGCGCTGCTGCGGACCGCGCCGCTGCTGACGCTCGAGCGCCTGGGCCTGCCTGCGCGCCACGAGCTGCTGGAAAACGACAAGGATGCCGTTGCCCAGGTCTGGCGGCGGTTTCATGACGCCGTGATGCGCGATGCGCAGGCACGCGCCGACTACGAAGCCTGCATCGCCGCCCATGGCCGCAGTCAGACTCAGAAGGCGCTGCATGCGGCCCTGGACAAGCGCGTCGAATTTGCGCTGGCCGACCAGGCGGGCGTGGTCGAGGGCTCGGTGCAGACCTGGGCCCAGGCCTTCCCCGAGTTCGCGGGTACTGCGAACTTGCACGATGTGATGCTGCAGCCGGGTGAGACACGCACCTGGCTGATGGAGGCGGCGCGTCTGCTCGGACAGACCAGTCAAGCGAGTTATTCAGCCTTGGGCTCGCAGCTCGAACGCGCGCTGACCGAGGGGCAGTGGGATGCGGCGGTCAGTGCGCTTTTGACCAAGGATGGCGGGCAGCGCAAGTTCAGCGACAAGCTGGTGGGCCTGGCCGACATCCGACGCGCCCAGGAGCGGATTCAACGCCTGGTCGCTGCGCGCGCCCAGGAGGAAGACTGGCATCACCACCAGCGCATGATCCGCTTGACGCGCATCTTGATCGCCGAGTTCGCACAACTCAAACGCGATGAGGGCTGGGTCGATATGAACGACCTGGAGCAGGCCGCTCTGGTGATGCTGTCTGACCCGGTGCTTTCGGGCTGGGTGCAACAACGCCTGGATGCGCGCGTGCGCCACTTGCTGGTCGACGAGTTTCAGGACACCAATCCGCTGCAATGGCAGGCGTTGCACGCCTGGCTCAGTGGCTATGCCGGTGCGGGGGGCGGCAACGCACCGGGCGTGTTCATCGTGGGCGACCCCAAGCAAAGCATTTATCGATTTCGGCGCGCGGAGCCCGAGGTGCTGCGCGCAGCCGAACGCTTTGTGGTCGAAGGCCTGGGGGGCGCGGCGCTCAGTTGCGATCACACGCACCGCAATGCGCCCGCCGTGCTCGGTGCGGTCAACGCGGTGATGCGGCAGGCGCAGGACGACGGCCAGTACGAGGCGTTTCGCGATCACACCACCGAGTCGAAGGCGCTGGGGAGTGTGCGGCATTTGCCGCAAATCGGCCGCGAGGCGCGTGTGGCGGCCGAAGTGGCGGCCAATGACAACTGGCGTGACAGCCTGGTGGAGCCGCGCGAGCTGCCCGAAGAACATCTGGTGACGCTGGAATCGCGCCAGGCCGCGCGCTGGATCGCGAGGCGTCTGGCCGAGGGCGTGCCCCCCGAGCATGTGATGGTGATGGCGCGGCGTCGCAAGCGTCTGGTGGCCCTGGAAGACGAATTGCGTTTGCTCGGTGTGCCTGCGCAGCAGCCCGAGAAAACCGACTTGTGCGAAGCGCCCGAGGTGCAGGACCTGGTGGCCTTGCTCGATGTGCTGGTGTCGCCCACGCACGATCTGTCGCTGGCGCGCGCGCTGCGCTCGCCGCTGTTCTCGATGCCCGACGATGCGCTGGTGGCGATGGCGCGGGCCGTGCGGCTGGCCCGCAGCCAGGGGCAGGCGCCGACGTGGTTCGAGCTGCTGAAGTCGGCGGATGCCGATCTGCCACCGCCCTTGCAAGAGGCGGGTGCGACACTGGCCCGATGGAAGGAGTGGGTCGATCGCATGCCACCGCACGATGCGCTGGATGCGATCTTCCATGAGGGTGACGTGCTGGCCCGCTACGCGCAGTCGGTGCCGCCGGCTTTGCGCGATTCGGTCCTGGCCAATTTGCGTGCGCTGCTCGGCGCGGCGCTGGAGGTGGGCGGTGGCCGCTATGTCACGCCGTATGCCTTTGTGCGCGCGATGCGTGCCGGTGGCGTGCGTGCGCCCTCGGTGCGTCAGGCGGCGGCCGTCCAATTGCTCACGGTGCACGGTGCCAAAGGGCTGGAGGCGCCGGTGGTGGTGCTGCTCGATACCGATGGCGCCGCTGCGCGCACACAGACCATGGGCATGCTGGTGGACTGGCCGGGTGAATCCGCGACCCCGCGTCGGTTCGCTTTTCTGGCCAGTGAGAGTCGCCCCCCTGCCTGTTGCAAGGACACACTGGAAGTGGAGAAACAGGCGCGTCAGCGCGAGGAGCTCAATGGCCTGTATGTGGCGATGACGCGCGCACGCCGCGAGCTGGTGGTGTCCAGCGTGGCCCCGCATGTGCCGGCGCAGGGCAGTTGGTGGCGGCGGTTGCAGTCGCTGTGTCAGGCGATTCCGGAGGACGAATTGGCGTGGGACGTGCAGGCCGTGCGCGCGGATCACGAGACTCTCCGACTGGACGTGGTACCGCAGGGGATGAGGCCGAGCGAGACGCCGGTGTCCGAGCAGGCCCCGCCGCAGGAGAGCGAGGCCCATGCGCAATTCGGTCAGGCCTTGCATCGCCTGCTGGAATGCTGGCCGCTGGGCGAGTCGGTGTGTCCGCCAGCCCTGCGCCAGCGGGTGGCGCGCGAGTTTCGCCTCTCCGGTGAGGCTTTGGACGATGCCGCCGGGATGGCGGATCGCATCCTGCGCGGTGAAGGCGCCTGGGCCTGGGATCCGGCCTCGGTGGACTGGGCGCAGAACGAGGTGGAGATCCACCATGCGGGCCAGCTGCTGCGGCTGGACCGGCTGGTGCGTCAGCGCGAGGGCGGTGTTTGGTGGGTGCTCGATTACAAGTCGGCCGCGCGACCTGAGCGTGATGCGGACTTGCTCGCGCAGATGCAACGTTATCGCCGCGCGGTCGCAGCTGCCCACCCGGGCGCGTCGGTGAAGCTCGCTTTCCTCACGG
>CANGSD010000217.1 GCA_947455875.1 Comamonadaceae bacterium | reverse complement strand
CTGCCCGAGTTGCTGGCCCGTCTGCGGGCCTTGCTGCGCCGCTCGCAGGCGGCTACCTCGTCGGTCCTGAGCTTCGGGCCCATTGAGTTGGATACCGCCACCCGCCGCGCCGGTGCCCGTCACAACGACCAGTTCACCGTGATCGAGTTGGGCCCGCGCGAATGGACGGTGATGGAATACCTGCTGCTCAACGCCCCCAAGCCCGCCAGCAAGGACAAGCTGCTGCAGGCCCTGACCGGTTGGGACCGCGAAATCACGTCTAACGCGGTCGAGGTCTATATCTCGCGCCTGCGCGGCAAGCTCGAACCCCACGGCGTCGCCCTGCGCTCGATCCGCGGCTTCGGCTACCGCTTGGAAATGCACGACACGGCCGCGGCCGCGTGAGCCCACAGGTCCTGGAGGGCGGGCACATGCTGTCCGGTCTGCGCCGGCGCCTGCTGGTGATGATCCTCAGCCCGCTGCTGCTGCTGGCCACCACCAGCGCCTGGCTGGAATACCGGGTGGCAGGCGGCGTGACCGAGCTGCAAGACCAGCAGTTGCTGGCGCTGCAGCCATTGCTGGCCGATTCCGTGATCGTGGGCGACCCGGCGGTGAGCACGCACACCTCCTTGCGGCTTGCGCCCGAGGTCGACCAGTTCCTTACCGCGCGCCCGGGCACGGCGGCCTACGCCATCACCAACGCGCAGGGTCATCTGCTGCACGGCGAGGACTGGCTGGTGCGAAGCGGCTCGGGGGCGACCTCGCGCCAGCCCCGCTTCGAGAGCGAGGAGCACCAGGGCATGACCTGGCGCATCCTGCGCCAGCGCCATGCCACGGCGCTGGGCGACCTCGATGTCGCGGTGGCCGATGCCTCCAATCCCCACCAGCGCTGGGCCCGCGCCATCGTGCTCAAGGTGCTGCTGCCGCACCTCGTCATCCTGGCCGCTGCCGTCCTCGCGGTGCACTGGGCGGTCGACCGCGCCCTGCGCCCGCTGCTGGATCTGACCGAGGTGGTCGAGGGACGCTCGCCCCAAGACCTCAGCGCCATCGACCTGAAGGCCTCGCCGCGCGAGGTGCGGCCGCTGGTGGCGGCGCTCAATCGATTGTTCGGGCTGGTCGATGCCCAGGCCGAGGGACAGCGTCGTTTCATCGCCGATGCCGCCCACCAGCTGCGCACGCCGCTGGCCGGCCTGCAGGCCCAGGTGGAGGCCTGGGCCCAGGCAGCGCGGCGCATCTCGCCGCCCGGGGGCCACGGCACCATGCTCGTGCCGGTCGAACAGATCGAGAAATTGCGCAGCGCCACCCGTCGCACCTCGCAGCTGGCCAATCAGCTCTTGGCGCTGTCACGTGCCGACGCCCGCAGCATGGCGGCCCAGCCCATGGAGCGCGTCGAGCTCAAGCCCCTGTGCGAGTCCTTGCTCGAGTCCTACCTGGATGCGGCCTCGGCCAAGCAGATCGACCTGGGGCTGGATGTGCGCCCCGCCGCCGTGCCCGGCTATGCGTGGTTGCTGCGCGAGCTCATGGCCAATCTGGTGGACAACGCCGTCAAGTACACGCCCGAGGGCCGCACCGTGACGATACGCTGCGGCGCCACCGAGACCGGCGCATTTCTGGAGGTCGAGGACGATGGCAAGGGCGTGGCCGCCGCGGATCTGCCGCACCTGCTCGATCGCTTCTACCGCGTGCCCGGCACCCAGGGTGAGGGCACCGGGCTGGGCCTGGCCATCGCCCAGGAAATCGCGCGCGTGCACCAGAGCCAGCTACGAATCGAATCCGGCCACCTCGGTCGCGGCTTGCGTGTGACCTTGCATCTGGCGGCCTAGCCGCGCTCGGCGCCGTGCCGTGTTCCGCGCGCGTGAGCGCGTACTTCATCACAGGCCCAGGGTGGCGCGGCTGTGCGAGAATCTGGAAACACTTTTCACCCGCCCATGCCCGACGCCGATCCGATTCCTCAGGCCGAGTCCCCCGACAGCGCCGCGCCGGCCCGCAAGCGGCCCAAGCCCGGTGAGCGACGCGTGCAGATCCTGCAGGCCCTGGCCACCATGTTGGAACAACCCGGTGCCGAGCGCATCACCACCGCCGCCCTCGCGGGTCGCCTGCAGGTCAGTGAAGCGGCCCTGTACCGCCACTTCGCCAGCAAGGCCCAGATGTTCGAGGGCCTGATCGATTTCATCGAGCAGAGCGTCTTCACCCTGATCAACCAGATCCAGGAGCGCCAGGCCGGTGAGCCCCTGCGCCAAGCCGCCGCCATCGCCACGCTGCTGGTGCAGTTCGCCGAGCGCAACCCGGGCATGACTCGCGTGATGGTGGGCGACGCGCTGGTCTACGAGAACGAGCGCCTGCAGCAGCGGATGAACCAGTTCTTCGACCGCATCGAATCCACCCTCAAGCAGTGCCTGCGCACCGACAGTGCCACTTCGTCCACGCCCACGGTCGACGCCCAGGTGCGCGCCTCCTTGCTCACCGCCTTCGTGGTGGGCCGCCTGCAGCGATTCGCGCGCTCGGGCTTCAAGCGTCTGCCCTCCGAACACCTCGAGGACAGCCTCGCTCGCATCCTATAAACCGTAAAAAAACCAACGAAAGAAAGAGACGACGATGAAACTGGTGCGCTATGGCAACCCCGGCAAGGAAAAACCGGGTCTGATTGATTCCGACGGAAAACTGCGTGACCTCTCCGGCGTCGTGGCCGACATCGGTCCCGACCAACTCGGCGCCGCCGGCATGGCCAAGCTGCGCAAGGTCAACCCCGCCAAGCTGCCTCTGGTGCGTGGCAAGCCCCGCTATGGCTGCCCCGTGAACCAGGTGGGCAAGTTCATCGCCATCGGCCTGAACTACGCCGACCACGCCGCTGAATCGGGCGCGCCCATCCCCAAGGAACCTGTGGTCTTCATGAAGGCCACCACCTGCATTCAGGGCCCGAACGACCCGGTGATGCTGCCCAAGGGCTCGGTCAAGAGCGATTGGGAGGTCGAACTGGGCGTGGTGATCGGCACCCGTGCCCGCTACGTCACCCGCAAGGACGCCCTGTCGCACGTGGCGGGGTATTGCCTGATCAACGACGTGAGCGAGCGCGAGTACCAGCTCGAACGCGGCCCCCAGTGGGACAAGGGCAAGGGCTGCGACACCTTCGGCCCGATCGGCCCCTGGCTGGTCACGCCCGACGAAGTGGGCAATGTGCAGCGCCTGGACATGTGGATGGACCTCAATGGCAAGCGCATGCAGACCGGCAACACCCGCACCATGATCTTCGACGTGGCCAAGATCGTGAGCTACCTGAGCGAATTCATGACGCTCATGCCCGGCGATGTGATCACCACCGGCACGCCCCCGGGCGTGGGCCTGGGCATGAAGCCGCCGCTGTACCTCAAAAAGGGCGACGTCATGACCTTGGGCATCCAGGGCCTGGGCGAGCAGCGCCAGGAAGTCATTGCGTTCAAGCGCTGATTGGCCGCCAAAAGCCGTTAAAACCCCACAAAAAGCCCGCCCTTGATCGGCGGGCTTTTTTTTCGATCAAAATAGTACGGTCGTTCTTTTTTGATCCGTATTGATCGCCATGTCTGCCCCCTCGTCCACCGCCCAAGCTGCGCGCGCCCTGCCCAAGGGGCAGCAGACCAAGGCCGCCATCGTCGATGCGGCCCTGGCACTGGCGCAGCAGATCGGCTTGGAGGGCCTGTCCATCGGCGCGCTGGCCGACGTGGCTCGAATGAGCAAATCGGGCGTCTTTGCCCACTTCGGCTCGCGCGAGGAGTTGCAGATCTCCGTGATCCGCGAATACCACCGCCG
>CANGSD010000216.1 GCA_947455875.1 Comamonadaceae bacterium | reverse complement strand
GACAACCCCATGGGCACCGACGGCTTCGAGTTCATCGAATACGCCGCCCCCGATCCGCAGGCCATGGGCGCCCTCTTCGAGCGCATGGGGTTCGTGGCGATCGCCCGGCATCGCCACAAGGATGTCACCCTGTACCGCCAAGGCGGCATCAATTTCATCGTCAACGCCGAGCCGGATTCCTTCGCGCAGCGCTTTGCCCGCCAACATGGCCCCAGCATTTGCGCGATCGCGCTGCGGGTGCAGGACGCCAAGGCGGCCTGGTAGCGTGCCATCTCCTTGGGTGCCTGGGCCTATGCGGGCCAGGCTGGCCCGGGCGAATTGAACATCCCGGCCATCAAGGGCATCGGCGACAGCCTGATCTATCTGGTGGACCGCTGGCGCGGCAAGAACGGCGCGCAAGAGGGTGACATCGGCAACATCGGCTTCTACGACGTCGACTTCGAGCCTCTGCCCGGCGCGCGTGGCGCGGGCGCCCTCAACCCCGCAGGCTTTGGCCTGACCACCATCGATCACCTCACACACAACGTGCACCGCGGTCGCATGAATGAATGGGCCGAGTTCTACGAGCGCCTGTTCAACTTCCGCGAGGTGCGCTACTTCGACATCGAGGGCCAGGCCACCGGCGTCAAGAGCAAGGCCATGACCAGCCCGTGCGGCAAGATCCGCATTCCGATCAACGAAGAGGGCAATGAGCAGGCGGGCCAGATCCAGGAGTACCTGGACCGCTACCGCGGCGAGGGCATCCAGCACATCGCACTGGCATCGACCGCTTTATGCGACACGGTCGATGCCTTGCAACTGGCCGGCGTGAAGCTGCTGGAGACGAGCCCGACCTACTACGAGCTCCTGCCCCGTCGCATCCCAAACCTGCAAGAAGACATCGCGGCCCTGCAACAACGCAACATCCTGGTGGATGGCGCAGCCGACGAACTGCTGCTGCAAATCTTCAGCGAGAGCCAGCTGGGCCCGATCTTTTTCGAGTTCATCCAGCGCAAAGGCAATGAAGGTTTCGGAGAAGGCAACTTCAAGGCGCTGTTTGAGTCTATGGAACTCGATCAGATGCGCCGAGGTGTGCTGCCGACCGCTCACACACCATGAATTAAGCCAAACTGCCTCATTAGGCGACCATCCTGCTTCGTCATCCCGATCCCGCGCGAAGCATTCCGCCTGGGGTGCTATTCTGCTTCTTCGCTCACACCCACCCTCCGGCGCAATGTCTGCGCTGTTCGGGCAGCGCACGGCGATCGCCGGCTGCCAAATCCCCTGTGACTCCGAAGGCGCTGACGCATGAACATGTACAAATGGATTACCGCCGCTGAAAAAGGCATCTTGATTCTGATCGCCTTGTTCACGATCTACAGCGTCGGCGCGGAGATGTACACGGTGGTCATGACCGGCAAGATCACACTGACCGACTTGCTGCTGATGTTCATTTACGCCGAGGTGCTCGGCATGGTGGCGGCCTTCTACAAGTACAGCAAGATTCCGATTGCCATCCCCATCTTCATCGCCATCACGGCCCTGTGCCGACTGATCATCCTGCAAGGCAAGGGCATCAGCACAGTCGATCTGATCTACGAGAGTGGCGCAGTGCTCCTGCTGGCCATCTCCGCCCTGGTCATCAAGATGGACCTGAAGTCGCCCTCCAAGGACTCAGAAGACGTCCACACGCGTGAACACTGATTCACCGGCCCTTTTTCAAACTACCGCGCCAGGGATACCCACATGACTTCCGTCAAGCAATGCATTGAGAAAAAAGCGGCGACGATCTTCTCGGTCCGCTCCACGGACTCCACCGAAAAGGCCCTTCAGTTGATGCGAGACAACCGCGTGCGTGCCATCCTGGTGATGGACGACGGGGCGCTGGCCGGCATCGTGTCTCAGGGCGATTGCGCGATCAAGGTGTTGCTGCCCAATCTCGATCCCAAGACCACCCGGATCGGCAGCATCATGACCGCCAACCCGCTCACGGTCACCCCGTCGAACAGCCTGGACGAATGCATGGCCATCATGGTTCACAAACACATTCGGCACCTGCCAGTGGTGGACCAGAAAAAGGTCGTGGGCGTGGTGTCGATCGGCGACATCGTCAAGAGCGTGATTGAGCTTCAGGGCAACCAGATCAAGTTCCTGGAAACCTATATCAAGGGACACGGCGGCTGATCGCACCCTGGTCCAGACGCGCCAACAAGTCCTCGGCATGTGCCATCACCGAGGGCCGAAACGCCAGGTCCACATGCGCTGCGCCCTCTAGCAAGCGGTTGTCCGCGCCTGGCAGGGTCGCTGTGGAGGGCGGCATCACGATGTTGTCGCAGTTCGAATACCAGCAGGTAAAACGCGCAGCCCGCGTGGGCGTCCAGTCCTCGCGCAAGGCCTGTATCCACGCGCTGTTCTGACGCATCTGGCGTCCGTTGGTGAAATGGCTCCATCGCGCCAGCCAGGTGCCTGCGTGCGGGCTTCCCAGCGTCACCACATGCGCCACGATCTGCGCATCACCCTGAGTGCGCAGCCAGGCCCGCGCCACCAGTCCGCCCATGCTGTGACACACCAGCACCGGCGGCAGTCCTGTGGCCTGACGCACACGGTCCACCGCCTCCTGTACCTGGGGCACATAGGCATCGATGGCGCCGAACACCGGCTCGAGGTTCACCGCAGCAAAGGCCCGCCCCTGCGCATGCAGGCGATGTAGCCAGGGCGTCCAGAAGCCCCGGTTGCACACGAAGCCGTGCACCAGCACCACCCCATGACGACCCGCCACCCGATCACCCGTCAGTTGATCGGGCATGACGCGCCAGCGAAAGGGCTGGCGCCAGGCGAACACCCGAAAGGCCATCACCACCTCGCGTGCCCACGCGCCGACCATCTGAGCGAGCGTGGCACGCGGCGCCGGATCGTCGCGCGCGACATGCGTCAGCAGCACGAACTCCATCGCCAGAACGATCGTGTAGCCCAGCGTCGCCACGAAAAATCCTGTCAGCGCCCAGGCGCGCGACACCGGCCACCAAGCCGCCAGCCAGGTCACGGCACACACCAGAGTCCACAGCGTCAGCGCTTGCTGCAAGCGCGCCAGCGTCGATGAGGCGGGTCCGTTGGGGGGCATGGCGCGAGTATGCCGGGGTCACACCCTAGGAGAAGCCCGGTGTTCCGTTCCCGCACAGGGCGAGACAATGCCCCCACAAGGAGACAACATGGACAGGCACTGGCTCGCGAGCTACCCCGGCGGCGTCGCGCACGACATCGACGTGACGCAATATCACTCCCTGACCGTCCTGCTGGAGGAGTCGTTCCGCAAGAACAAGGATCGGCCCTTCTCGGTCTGTATGGACCGATGGATGACCTATGGTCAGGTCGACACGCTGTCCGCGGCCCTGGGTGCGTATTTGCAGTCGCGAGGTCTGGAGCCCGGCGCACGCGTGGCCATCATGCTGCCCAACCTCCCCCAGTTCGCGGTGACCATGGCGGCCATCCTGCGTGCCGGCTACACCTGCGTGAACGTCAACCCCCTCTACACCGCGCGCGAACTCGAGCACCAACTGCGCGACTCCGGCGCCACCGCCATCGTCATCCTAGAAAACTTCGCGCACACGCTCGCAGATGTCATTGACAAGACGCAGGTGCGCGAGGTCGTGATCACCGGCTTGGGCGATCTGCTCGGGTTCTGGTATGGCCGCTGGCTCACCTTTGCGGTGCGTCACCTGGCGAAGATGGTGCCGGCCTACAAGTTGCCTCTCACGAGTGATCGGGTGGTCACCCCCTTCAAGCAGGCGCTGG